>CAIWEX010001338.1 GCA_903911795.1 uncultured Schlesneria sp. | reverse complement strand
GTCAGCCGGACTGTGAACAGAACAAAGTGGCCTTTGGTCTGACCCACGACGTCATGCCGAACCTCGCTCTGTCTGCAGAAGCTCTTTGGGACGAATTATGCGCCGTGCGATTATCGGCTCACGAGTTCATCCCGCAGGAGGCTCATGCCGAAGCGGAAGCCTTTCTTGCGGGGATGCCTCGCCCGCTGATTTGCCTGCATTCGCGAGGAACGAACTGGCACGAGCGGAAATCGCTGGCGGCGGGTATCGCGTTTGATGTCATTGTGAAGCTGATCGAGCGGACTGGCGGTTCGGTGATTGTGCTCGACTTCGACCAACGAGCCCCCATGGTCGGATCGGACCACTGTAAGGGAATCAAGCCAGGCTGGGGCCACATCGGGATCGACCGCCTGTGTGCTCTGTACGAACGTTGTGATCTGATGATCGGCGTCGACAGCGGCCCGTTTCATGTTGCGGCGATGACGGACATCAAATCCCTAGGAGTCTTTCGTTCTCTGCATCCGTGCCGTGTTTGTCTTCCCAATCCGCGTGCCTCGTACCTGGCCAGTGATCAGTGGGAAGCAGACTGGGACCAGCGCAAAGGGCTCTGGAAAATCACGACATACGCGGGAGCAGAACCGACCGCCGATGACATTGTGCGATCCGCGGAGGCGGTTCTCAGTGGCGCTGCTCCAGTTCCCCAGGCAGACCGCCGGAATTTGCTGGCAAGTTTGGCAGGACGGTACCGCTACCGACGGATTGGATACGACGAAAGAATCTTGCGGCTGGAACTGGATGGGACAATCAGCGAAGGTGCAGACGGGTGTGAACGACACTGGTCGGTCTGTCGGCTGGAGGGTGTCGATGCGATCGAGATCAGTGGCAAAGACGGAGTCATCTGTCGCTGTCGTGCCGATGAAGGTCTCTATCGAGGCCGGTGGACTCAATTTGAGAGAATGCCGATCGAACTTGTGCCGATTGCCGAATCGCCGTCAAGTTGCTCGTTGGCAACTTCCGTGGCAGGCGAATACTTCTGCGAAGTGATTGGGCTGCGTGAGTTTCGTATCACGCTGCAGTCTGATGGTCAGGCGATTGCGGACGACGAGACAATTACCAGATGGAGTTCGGCGCAAGATCAACTGCAACTGAGTCGTGATGCGACGGTCGTGGCTACGTTACGATTGGAGTCAGATGGCTGCTGGCGAGGTCTGAGCGATGTCGAGCGGCAGGTGGAACTGATTCCCGCCAGCAGGCAGCCATTCCGTTCATTCGGTCCGACGCGTCCGATCGAGTATCGCAAGGGAGAATACAGCTACATCTCGCTCAGCCAGTTCCATGCCGACTGCATTTCATTCGCCAGAAAACTGCCGCCGATTCAGGCGATTGCAGGGATCCCTCGCAGTGGATTACTTGCGGCATCGCTAGTGGCACTGGAACTGAATTGTCCGATGATATCACTCGAATCGTTGCTGGATGGGAAACTCCCGACAGTTCCCGTTCCGCGACGAGGGCGCGGAGCCCGGGTACAGCGAGACGGAATGATACTGGTCATTGATGACAATTGTTCCAGCGGACGGATCATCGCCTCACTGAGGCCGAAACTTCACCCGGATGTAAAGATCGGAGTGATTCATGGCAATGATCATGCAGACTATTTCGGCAGGCCACTGGAACGAGAAATCCATCGCAGTTACGAATGGACGATCCTGCATGATGACAATGCAGAATACACGCTGACCGACCTGGACGGCGTCCTCTGTGAAGACTGGTCTGGCGGTTCAGAATCGGTGAACGAGGCAGCCTATCAGTCGTTCCTGAACAACGCCGTATCACGTCGCATCCCCTCCTACCCCTTGCTGGCGATTGTCACTAATCGCCTGGAACGAGATCGGGGACCGACGGAAGAGTGGCTGAAGCGTCACGGGATCTATTATCAGTCCCTGACGATGTCACCTCATCCGACGTATGAATCGCGCGACGCAGCCGGAGACGCAGCCAACAGAAAAGCTGCTGTCTACGCTGACCATCCGAAAGC
>CAIWEX010001337.1 GCA_903911795.1 uncultured Schlesneria sp. | reverse complement strand
TTGACTAGGCTTGACTAGGCTTGACTAGGCTTGACTAGGCTGCACCTGTACAAGCGGCAGGCAAGTCTCCAGCGTGTTCTGCCTCCCAGTCCCAACGGGACGACAGTCAATAGCCAGGCGGCGTAAGCCCCTGGAAACCGGTACGACAACATCGTAGAACCCCAACGGGGTGATCGTCGCGTGGATGCGTAATCAACCCCGAGCAAGGGTGGCCTATGAGGCTGTTGCGCCCGAGGTGTTCGAAACCAAATCTCGGGCTTCCGCCTCCTGAGTTCAGGCCAACCAGTCCAGTATTTCCCCCCGAACGAGAGAGTTGCTGCTCATACGGAACCGAGAACGAGGCCGTCGAGAAGCAACGAACGGAGTGAGGCGCGAGGTTTTTTTGAGCGCATTTTTGACCTGTAAAGCCAACCCACGATAGACCGCGCCCAAACGAGCCGAGGGGGTCGGTGGAAGCAGCGACTGACCAGCTAAGAAATCGGTGCAGGGACGATTGCGTTCGGGGTGGCACTTACTGCTAGGACAGTTACTGGACACTTGGTTAACAAGAAGCTTTCTCAAGTGACGTTTGGAAATTTTGCCTTCCGCTTCGCCAGAAAACGCCAACTTTGGACAACCGCTGACAACTTTGGACAACACCCTCCAAGTCCGCAAATCCAATTTCGCCCAACCCCGGACAGCAATGTACAAGTCCCTGATTTCATGGAATTTGCCGATGAAAAGCCATCGATTTCTTCGGGCTTTTTGCCAACAATCCACCCAGTGAAATGACGTTAAAACGGCCCACAACGGGTCGTATATCTGAGGCTGAAAAAAAGGAGTGCGCGATGGCGATGTTTGAGATCCGTTGCGACTGCGGCTTTTTGTACGATGCCGAGTTGCAGACCGCTGTACCTGTCGAAAACGGCCGGCTCTTATGGTTGTGTCCGGCCTGCGGCTGCCCCAGTATGGCAGTTAGGCATGATGGACCCCCAGCGGCATCCAGACAATTCCGCGCGGTTGCCCGGGGCTTTGCACCTTTACACCTGAAACCGCCTGAATAAAGGTGCAAACGGGGGAAATCAAGTGGCCTGCCGAAGATGCAGTCAGATCAGTGCGACATCAACTGTTGTTCCAGGAGTCGCATCAGGAGAGATTCCATTTGACTTACGTCTAAACTGCCGAGTTCCCATGCGGCATCGGCGGCGTCCAACGCGTCGTAATACGGAGTCTTTTCGCCAACAATTAAATCTGGAACTGTCGGAGACCCAGGCAATTCTGTTTTCAGCGAGATCGACAGAGCCAAATAGGAAATCGCTCTGGATGTTCGCCCGTTTCCATCACCAAAAGGGTGAATCCAATTCAATCGCCACATCAAATAGGCTGCGAGATGGAACGGATTGTCAGCATGTGCATTGGCATACTCACACATCAAATCAACCAGCGCTGGCACTTGATCGAAGTGTGGCGGCTCGTGCTGAGAATGAGAGATCTTCACGCAATGTTGTCTGAACTTGCCAGCAGAAGACCACGTACCTTCTGTGGCGATCCACTGGAGATGCTTAATCAGTATAGCATTGATCGAGAATTTCCATCTGGATTCGCGCACCAATCGCAGAACTTCATCAAATTGCCTGAGTCCGTTCTGCGCTTCGCGAAACGCGAGTTCCGCGGGATTGTCAATCAATCGAACATGATTCGCCGGATCCCCCAGCGCACTGCTCCGCCTCATCATGATGGGCCTTCAACATTTGAGACGCACGCTGCACGGTTTCGCGTGTGATATTCTCGTTTTCAAAATGCGTATTTCCATACGCGAAACTCTGCCGTTGGGCTTCTCGTTGTTGATCCGTCATTTCTGTTTTTCGCGCAATGGCGATGAGTCGTTCGAGATTTGTCATACCTGAGTCCCTTCCAGACGTATCCCTTCCAGACTTGAGGGTGTCCCAATCGTTTGGGTGCCGAGTTGTTCGGCAAATTCCGTTGTTTGTCAACCTGACTTACTGATCGGCACTCCCCCGTGCGGCCTTCGGTGCGTCTGGAATACCCCATACAACCGCTGCCATTCTCGCCTGTTGTCGCATGCGACATTGTACACGCAGGGAAATGGAGAACACACGTCAAGAATCCGTTTTTTCGTGTTCGATGGAAAAACACCTTCGCGGATGGATCATCGCGATTGAGATGAGTGGCAAGTTTTTTGGAAGTGGGAAGGATTTGGCGAAGAAGCGGACACCAACCAGAACAAAACCCGCTCTCCACCGACCCCGC
>CAIWEX010001336.1 GCA_903911795.1 uncultured Schlesneria sp. | reverse complement strand
TCTCCCCGCAGAGCCTGCGTGATGAAATTGGAGATCACCCGGCCATCGTTGGGGTCCATTCGTGGGCCATAAGTATTGAAAATCCGGATGATCCGGACCTGTAATTGATGCTCGTGGTGATAATTGATGCACAGTGATTCAGCGACACGTTTTCCTTCGTCGTAACAACTGCGCGGTCCCAGAGGGTTCACGTTGCCCCAGTAGTCTTCCCGCTGCGGATGGACCGTCGGATCGCCGTAAACTTCGGACGTGGAAGCGTGCAGGATGCGAGCCCGGCAGCGTTTGGCCAATCCTAGAACATTGACCACACCAACAGTTGAGGTCTTGATGGTCTTGATCGGATTGAACTGGTACGCGACCGGCGATGCAGGGCAAGCCAGATTGTAGATCTGGTCCGCTTCGATAAAGATCGGATGCACGATGTCATGCCGGATCAGTTCAAAGCGAGGATTCGCCAGTAGATGAGCCACATTTTGCTTGCGGCCCGTGAAAAAATTATCCATGCAGATCACATTGTCGCCGCGTTCGAGCAAACGCTCACACAAATGACTGCCAAGAAATCCGGCTCCGCCGGTGACGAGAATCGATCGCATGAATCAAACCTTGTGATAGTCCCGGTACCATTCTACAAATCGTCGAATACCGACTTCGATCGGCGTGCTTGGGCGAAAACCGACATCGCGCATCAGGTCGTCAACGTCTGCATACGTCGCAGGAACGTCGCCCGGCTGCATCGGAAGATAGTTCTTGACCGCTTCCACCCCCAATGTCTGCTCCAGCGTGCGGATCATGTGCATCAGTTCTACCGGCTGGTTGTTACCGATGTTGTAGACACGATAGGGTGCGCGACTGGTCGCCGGATCGGGGTTGGCCCCGGACCAGGCGTCGTTTCCGGTGGGAATGTGATCAGCCACACGGACAACGCCCTGCACAATGTCATCAATGTAAGTGAAATCGCGGCGCATCTGACCGTTATTGAAGACGTCGATCGGCTGACCGTCGAGGATCGCTTTGGTAAACAGCCACATCGCCATGTCGGGACGTCCCCACGGACCATATACCGTGAAGAATCGCAAGCCCGTTGTCGGCAGGCGATACAGGTGACTATATGTATGGGCCATCAATTCGTTGGCCTTCTTGGTCGCAGCATACAGGCTGAGAGGGTGATCGACATTGTGATGAATCGAAAATGGCATGGTCGTGTTCGCGCCGTAAACGGAACTCGATGACGCGTAGACCAGGTGTTTGACGCCATGATGACGGCAGGCTTCCAGGATGTTGACGAAGCCGACCAAGTTGCTTTCGACATACACGTGAGGGTTGGTCAGTGAATAACGAACACCGGCCTGAGCTGCCAGGTTAATCACGACGTCAAATTGTTCGTCGGCGCAAAGTTGGGTCAGTCGGTCGCGGTCTGCCAGATCACACTGCTCGAATCGAAATCTGGACCGTCCCGTCAGTCGAGCCAATCGGTCATGTTTCAATTGCACCGTGTAATATGGGTTCAGATTATCGAGCCCAACGACTTCATCGCCGCGCTCCAGCAACAGAGTGCTGACATTCATTCCAATAAATCCGGCCGCGCCGGTGACGAGATACTTCATCCGATCCGTTCTCCGTCAGGAAAATTGGCGATCCCGTTTGATTTCAACCTGAAAGAACGCAGGCCTTCGATCAGGAACGTCCCGTAATTCACAGCAATCGCGAGATGCGGATCATTGACGATTTCTCCCGGCAAACCAAGAGATCTTCTCGATGAGTCGCAAGTTGTGTCTACGTAGCTGGTTAGCGGTTAGTTGCGAAGCGGCCGCAGCGTGTCGATTCGGGTGGTTCACGACGTAGGAAGAGCTTTCAACGAACACCGTTGCTGAAAAACGTGGGTCGCGGAGATGATCCAACCCCGATCACCCACTCTCAAAACCAAAACAAGAGTTGCCTGGCACTACCCCACACTATGTCGAGAAATTCAGTGTCGAGAAATTCAGTAGCACGAAAGAAGACAATCCGCCGTTTGAGTTCCAGTGGACCTGTGCTACCATCCGCCGAACGAGACAAGCTCGATGGGGTTTGCAAATCGTCGCACGTCGAAGGACCTATTGACGAGATACGGAAGGCAACGACGATCGTGGGGAACGGATTGGGGTCAACCCCGGCAGGAGAATCGATCACCGAGCCAACGGCCAGTGTCTCCGCGCCGCGTGAAAACTCGCCCGTCCTGAAACGCGATTTGAAATTAAATATTGCCGATGGGGCCACCTACGGAGTGATGGTTGGCGGCGGTGAAACCTATCTTCAGGCATTTGTTCTGGCTGTAGGACTTGGCGAAGTCTTTGCGGGACTCGTGGCCAGTCTTCCGGTGCTGATTGGCAGCCTGTTGCAACTCGTTTCGCCAGCCGCCGTTCGGGCGCTCCATTCGCATAAACGCTGGGTCGTGTTGTGTGCGGGCCTGCAGGCCGCGTGCTTTGTCCCGCTGATCGTGGCTGCATTGAATGGCAAGATCACGGAATCGACTGTGCTGGTTGTGGCTTCAGTCTATTGGGCGGCCAGCCTGGCGACGGGACCTGCCTGGAATACGTGGCAGGGAACGATAATTCCCAAGGAAATCCGGGCAAAGTTTTTTGCCAAGCGATCCCGACTCTCTCAACTGGCAACTCTGATTGGATTCCTGGGGGGTGGGTTTGCACTGCAATACGGGAAGGGATCACCTGACCCGACAGATGTCTTCACCGTCTTTTGCTGGCTCTTCAGCATTTCGTGCGTTTGTCGTGTCCTGTCGACGATCTGTCTGTCTCTGCAGAGTGAGCCGACGCCGATCCCTTCCAATATGCGATTTCTGACACTGCGTGAACAATGGCGCAAGTTCTCACGCGGACCGTCGGGGCGACTGCTGATTTCGGCGGTCGGGATGCAGGTGGGGGTTTACGTGGCGGGGCCCTTCTTCGTGCCGTACATGCTGAAAGAACTTCACATGACGTACACGCAGTTCGCCATGCTGTTGGGGGTTTCGTACATTGCCAAAGTGATCTGCCTGCCAGCCTGGGGCCGCCTGGCTCATAAGCTGGGGGCTTATCGCCTGATCTGGATCGGAGCCCTCGGCGTTGCTCCACTGGCAGGTGGCTGGGTCCTCAGTGCCAATTACGCCTGGCTGCTCATTCTGCAGGTGATGGCAGGTGCTGCCTGGGCTGCCTACGAACTGGCCCTGGTCCTGCTGTTCTTTGAAGCCATTCACGAATCTGAGCGAACCAGTCTGCTGACGCTGTACAACGTTGCCAACTCCGCAGCACTGGCCATTGGCTCTCTGATTGGGGCTGCAATTCTCAAGGGTGTCGGTGTCTCCATCACCGGGTATCTTTGCGTGTTCGCCTGTTCGACAATCATTCGAACATTGGCTCTGTTGTTGTTACGGCGCGTCCCCGCAACGGTTGTCCTGTCAGACAATGTCCCCGTTCGGTCATTGAGTGTCGGCCAATCAATGGATTCGCCCATCCTGTCGGGGTTGCCTGATCAGGTCAATGAGTGAACGAGGCAGCAGATAGTCGTGGTTCGCTCCGCGAACCAACGCTTCTTCGATAGGTGAGACGTTCACAGCCTATCCGCCTGGGTGGCGGGGTCTGACCAACGTGAAGGCCCCGAGACGGAGGGCACGCTCAAACTTTCAGGGCCATCCGCTTCGCTCCTGACCCTGCCACCCCGCCGAATAAATTCACTGCCTATCTTCGAACCAACGTTGGAACGAACCACGACAATCTGGCCGCACTTTCCTAAGTTTTCTCTTGCACTAGCGAATTACTTCGCTACCATGAAGCGAATTCTTTCGCTTATCTGTGTGGGGCCATAAAAAACGAGGAATAGCCGATGGCACGACCAGCGTCATCACAACCGACAGACGTGGAGTTGCAAATCCTGCGGGTCTTGTGGGAATCTGGCCCCTGTACCGCTCGTGAAGTGCACAATGCCATGGCGGCAGACAAACAGACGAACTATTCGACCACGGTGAAAATGCTTTCCGTGATGTTCGACAAAGGCCTGGTGACGCGTGATGAAGTCGCCTATCCCATGACCTTCTCGGCTGCTGTCAGTCAACAGCAGACTCAACAAACCGTTCTGGGCGACGTGATCCGCAAGCTCTATGACGGTTCTGCCAAATCCTTGGTGATGCAGGTTCTTTCGTCGCAGGAATCATCGGCTGCGGATCTGGCAGAAATTCGCCGATTGATCGAACAATTGGATGCCGCGCGACCTGAACCACCCGGCGACCGATCGAAAAAACGACGTTGAAACTAAACCCTGTTGCTGACCGAAGCTGAACCAGATCGGAACCCGTGGGAGCTTTCAGATGTCTAACATCACGTTGTGGGTGGAATCGCTGGGCTGGATGCTGATTCACAGTCTCTGGCTGGTGGCATTCATTGTTGGTGTTGCGGGCCTGACCTTGAGGCTTCTTCGACAGCGATCTGCACATGTCCGGTACGTGGTGGGATGCTTGGCCCTGCTGTTTTCGCTAGCCATCATGCCTGCGACATTAGTTTACCTGATTGCATCTTATCCCGAGGTTCGTTCAGCGACCACCGTCGTGCCGCCAGATACGAGCGATCGCGTGGCTCATCCAAAGCGAGAACCTGATCCTGTCGCCGATCTTGAAACGCCGTGGGTCACAAAACCTGGCGTAGAGATTGTGGCTCCCCCTGTGGCCACAGCCGAAACAATTCAACCTGACGAAAAACTTTCCCCTCGGAGACCAGTTGCGTTCCCTGGCGAGCAGCGATCCTTCTCAATGACAAGTGATTCGATCAGACCGCACCTGATCTGGCTGGTCGGTACGTGGACGCTCGGTGTTCTCGTATTGTCACTGCGACCACTGATCGGCTGGTGGTACATACGCCGGTTGCGACGTTCTGGCCTGACGAATGTCAGTGATGAAATTCGGCAAACTGTCGCGGGTCTGGCTCAACGACTGCGAATCCAGAAGCTCGTCTCCGTATTTCAATCAACACTTGTCGAAGTTCCCTGTGTGATCGGCGCCTGGAGACCGGTCATCCTGTTGCCAGCCGCAGTCCTGACTGGCCTGACGACGGATCAACTGGAAGCTGTTCTGGCACATGAATTGGCACATATTCGCCGACATGACTTTGTCATGAACATCATTCAGACGCTCGTTGAGACACTCCTGTTTTATCATCCTGCGATCTGGTGGCTGTCGAGTCGCATTCGCCAGGAGCGGGAACATTGTTGTGACGATCAGGCAGTTGAACTTCTGGGAGATATCGCGGGCTATGCGACGATGCTGCTTTCGGTCGAACGGTTGCGTGGAAAGATCCTGCCAACAACAGTTGCCGCAGGTGGCGGTTCCCTTGTGGAGCGGATCCGTCGACTGACCAACTCGCCTGCTGTCGAATCGAGATCTCCTGCGATGAGTCTGATTGTTCTGGCAACCGTTTTGGCAATCGCAGGTTCCTGGACCTGGAGTTCTGCCCAGACGACGCAAACGGAATCCGATGAAATTCGCAGCAATTCTGTGCAAACGCAGGAACCACGTGACGCGGGACCCGCCGTTGAGCAACCCGTCAAAGACATCACAAGCAGACCAAAACCAGGATCATGGCCGCAATGGGGCGGTTCGTCTCTGCGCAACCATGTTGCGTTGGGACGACTTCCACTGGACTGGAGTGTTGAGAAGAGAACAAATCTCGTCTGGAAAACCACACTTGGAACAAACACGTATTCGTCACCGGTGATCGCGGACGGCAAAGTCTTGATTGGAACCAACAACGGTTCAGGTCTTGATCCAAGGCATCCCAGACAAATCGACCTCTCATGTCTGATCTGCTTCGACCAGCAGACAGGTCAAATGCTTTGGCAATATGCGAGCAAAAAGCTTCCCGCAGGCCGAGTTCACGACTGGCCACAAATCGGTCTTTGCTCCAGTCCGTGTGTGGACGGGGATCGGGTCTGGTTCATCTCCAATCGCTGCGAGGTTGTCTGCCTTGATCTGAACGGATTCCGCGATCAGGAGAATGACGGACCGATCAATGACGAAGCCGCAACAACGGAACTCGACGCCGACGTGGTCTGGAAATTTGACATGTTCGAGAAACTCGGCATACGTCCGCTGCACCAGTCGGTTTCGTGCATCACCAAGATCGATGACGTCCTGTTGCTGAACACATCCAATGGCCCTGATGAATCCTACGTGAAAATCCCTGCTCCCGATGCCCCTTCGTTTCTGGCCTTGAATGCAAATACGGGAGACGTGATCTGGAAGCACACCTCTGTACCCGATGCCGTGGGTATTGGGGGAAGTGGCTGTTCGAACGTTGGGGCCTCTCCCGCGGCAGCAACGATTGATGGTGTGACGCAAGCGATCTTCACTGGCCGCGAAGGTTGGGTTTATGGTTTCGACTTCGCAGATCTGAAGCGAGGCCAGACCAATGTGCTGTGGAGTTTTGACTGCAACCCAAAAACGTCGAAATACAATGTGGGGGGAACATCACGCCGTAACACAATTCTCAGTACCCCGGTTATCTGGGAAAATCGTGTCTATATTGCAACCGGCCGAAATCCTGAGATGGGAGAAGGTCCCGCCGACTTGTGGTGTATCGATCCTTCACGCCGGGGAGACCTCAGTTCAGAACTGGTCTTCAACAAGTCTTTTGAAAACGGTGCCAAACCGATTCCCCACAAATACAATCCCGCCTGTGATCTGCAGGCTGGTGACTTCGTCCAGCCAAACGCGAATTCCGGGGCAGTCTGGCACCTGGAATCACACGACCGAAACGGCAACGGGAAGATTGTTTTCGAAGAGACCTTTCATCGGACAATCGGTACTCCGGCGATTGAGGATGGCCTGTTATTCGTTGCGGACCTTAGTGGCGTCTTGCATTGCATTGATGCCCGGACGGGAAAAGTCCATTGGGCGCATGACCTGTTTTCAGCAGCCTGGGGGTCCTGCCTGATCGCCAACGGTCACGTCCTGATTTGTAACGAGGATGGTGATCTGAAGATTTTCAAAGCCAGCCCGAAGATGGAAATCGTCAAGACAGAAAACTTCGGCAGTCAGGTTTATTCCACGCCCGTGGTTGTGGATGAGACGTTGTATGTTGCCTCGCATCTTGCCCTCTTTGCCTTTCGGACCCCAAAACCGATTGCAGCGACACCGCAGGATTTCGAGGACCAATCGAAAGATTCAACGACTGCGACTTCGCTGGTGCTGCTCAACTCACTGGACAAACCCGTCGGCGGAACTGTCCACGTGGGAAACGTGGGGTATACGAGTGATCTTCAAAAGCTGCTGTCCTGGGGGACAAATCGTCAGGGAGATATCGAATTGACAGGGCTGGCCGCAGGGAAGCACACACTTGTCGCGGACGCTTCAACGGACGCACCGACGATCTTTCAAATTGAGCTTCCTGCAGAAATCCAGCCGATCAGGCAGCGATTGAATCCTCGCGTCGAACTGAAGTCCGTGAACGGCATTGATCCGCTGGAGATCCGCACAAAGCTCAACACGCGGAATGGTCAGATAATCATTGATGTCGAATTCACTAACAAGACGGACCAGCCTATCTCGCTGCCACTTCTGAGCATGGTCAATTTCCATGCGCTGGTCGATTTCAGTTTACGGGTCTTCATTCCCAACAAGCTTGTCGCCGATGACACGACAATTCCACCACATCGCACGAGAACGATTCCGCTCAACTGGACTCGGATCGTCAAAGAGGGAGTCTGGACATCGCGAAATCTGGAGGCGATCGACGAACCATGGCCCGTGAAACCTGCTGGTGACGGGTTGCAGTATTTCCGACTGGATGTGGGTCACATCGGAACTCTGCCGCTGGCATTGCCGAAACCGGAACTGGTTCTAGAGCGACCTGAAGTTGCCAACATTGATCCCGCGCCGATCACTCAGCCTGTCACTCGGGAATTTCCACTTGGAAACTTCGGCGGAATTCCTCAGCGCGGGTCGTATCCGGCACCCATGTCTCAGGAAGCCCGTCCGACAGCCGATAACACCACGCCCTGGATCGACGCGGAATACTTTCTGCAATACCGAATTCGAATTGCAAACAATGGACCTGGCTATCAGGGAAAAGCAGCATCTCCACTGTTGCTACTGGACATCCGCAATACAGGCAAACTTGAGCTGGCATTGGAAAAAGTCCAGTCACGCCACGAGGTTCTTGTCGATCAGGTGAACTATTTTCGGGATGACCAACCGTGGGGTGGAATTGATCCCATTGATGAAAGTGGTGTCTGCATTCCGTTTCTGCTCACTTCGGACTGGAAATCACGCTCCAGCAAAGGCGAAGCCGGATTGTCACTCCAAGCAGGCTCTCACGCTGTTGCCATCCAGATCAGACTGCATGAGACCCGGCGAAATGAGACCGGTCGTAATGCGGACGGGGAATCGATCATCGAACCCCGTGGTGGTCGTGTCCTGCTGACTCGCCCCTTCAACATCGAAATCCATGACCCCGAAACGGACCAGACCAGGGCGATTGCTCTCGAAAATATTCGTCGCGAACTGGTTGTGTTTCCCCGATTCTTCGCCCCGAAAGTCTCGGCCAATTTGCAGCAGTTGGTACGAACCACGCAACCCGAGTCAGGTGATTTCCTCTTGAAGTCACTTGGGCCCGGGAATATGACGGCCCCCGATCCCGCATCGTTTATCATTGCCCAGACGTGGGACGATCTCAGTCGCGCTCAACGGGAGCAATACCTTAAGTCATCCATGATTCACTTCGCTGAACTGAGGCCGACGTATCCCCAAGGAGTCAATGCCGGGATCGCTGTCGGTCCGCGATTCACTTCGGACTATGCAGGTCTGCCAACAGGCAAACCCGAAATGAAGTCCAAGACGGTGACAACTCACTTTCTGGATGGTCAACAGGTAGGAAAACCAATGACCTATGCACTTCATACATCGATTTCCCACTGGTTTCGAACCGGCTCATTGCTGCTCGGAAAGCATTCGATCCGCGTCGTGACCGAATACGAATTCCAGCGAGAGTCCGAATCCTATACGGGAAAGTTTGAAACGGAGCGGACATTTGAGATTGTTGCCAATGGGCCAGATTCGTTGTTGGCACCATCTGATCCGGTGGTCGACAAGTTCGTCCACAGAAGCATCGAAATTGTCGAAGCGTCCGCCACAACGAACTGGGGTGGTCGGGGCTGGCAGCCCCAGATCCGCTGGAACAGCAATGACAGTCTCAAACGAGGCTCTCTACACACACCCTCCTGGAAGGTGACTCAGCCACTCCCTGTTGACCTTTGTTTTCGCTCCGAACTTCGCCTCGAAGAGGCCGACAAATCCATTCCCGGATCTGAAATCGTCGTTCCGGCAGGCCAGATCCTTGGATTCTACTTTCGCCCGATAAATTCCGATTCGTATCAAATACTGAAAAATCACGCGGATGCGGAGGGATTTGTAAAAACCCGTCTGATTCTGACCCCTTCGCAAGGTGTCGCCCTCTCGGACTCGCGTATCAAGCATTATTTCGGCGGTACGATCACATCTGACGTTGTCCGCGTCCGCGTCGATCGAGACGAAATTGGAAGGGAATTCGAAGACTCTCCGGGCAATAAGCCGTGAGATCGGGTGGCTTGCAGTCCAGCCCTTCACAAGTCGACAGGCGGCGATCATTTCAGTCGCCCCGACGTCGCAACCGTCGACCTCTTGTGGGCTGAAGGCCCACCAGCACAAAGCGCAGGGCTTCCAGCCCTGTGTTGCGACAGGGTGGCGGGGGCGCACCCGCTTCGGGGAAGCCCCCGTTCAAACGCGTTCCATTTCGGGGGCTTCTGCAAAGCCAGTGCACCCCCGCCACCCAACCGAGAGAAAAAGATCTGGGTTACATTGACTCTACCCTACATTGAAAAAGCCGATTGCCCTGGATCCCCGTCATTTTTGATGCATTTCCACCCGAAATGACGTATCATCAGGGAGTTCTGGAAATTGCCGGGAGAATTTCCGTCGATATTCCCTGAACGAGATCTGCCTTCATTCTCCCGCCAAAATGCTGCCCCAGAGGAACGGACGACGTGAGACCTCATCAACATCGTGCTGGATTGTCCCGTCGAGAAGTTTTGCAGGCTGGCTATTCGGGACTGCTGGGAGTCGGTTTGCCCGCCATAACATCGGGCCGAGCCCAGGCCGCTCCCGCTGCGACACCTTCTCGATCACCGAAGTCACTCATCATCGTCTTTCTGACCGGGGCGGCCAGCCATCATGATACTTTTGACATGAAGCTGGATGCTCCCGCCGAAATCCGTGGTGAGTTCAAGCCGATTGCGACAGCCATCCCCGGTTATTCGATCTGTGAACATCTGCCGCAACTGGCAGCACGCGCGAACAAATATGCCGTGATCCGGACGTTGTCTCACGAGGACAACAATCACTTGATGTCGACGCATCATGTCCTGACAGGTGAAAAGCAACCAGGGGGATTCTTCGATAAGGTCGCATCGCGCGATGACTGGCCATGCTATTCCGGAGCCTTGGCGTTCCTGCGACAACGGGATGACGGATTACCCAGTGGAGTCAACCTCCCCACATATCTGCGAGAAGGCCCGCTCACCTGGCCGGGACAACATGCAGGGTTCCTGGGTGCCAATTACGATCCGTGGCAAATCACTGGCGATCCGAACAAGACCGACTTTCGTGTGGATGCACTGACCCTCGCCGCTGGCATCGATGTCGTTCATCTGGGCCGTCGCCAGATGCTGCTGCAGGAGGTCAATCGCCAGCAGTCGCAATTCGCCGAGGTTGCTCAGTCGCTGCGATTGCAGAAGGACCAGAAACTGGCGTTCAACATGCTCAGTTCCAGCCGGCTTGGTCAAGCGTTTGAATTGCATCGTGAACCTGACGGAGTTCGTGATCGATACGGTCGAACAACGGATGGTCAGTCATTACTGACGGCAAGGCGGCTGATTGAAGCAGGCGTCCCCATCGTCCAGGTAAATATCGGCCGCGTCCAGAACTGGGACAACCACGGTGACATCTTTCCGACATTGAAGAATCGCCTGTTGCCGCCATTGGATCAAGGTGTTTCAGCACTGCTGGACGACTTCGATTCTCGCGGGCTGTTGAACGATACTATGATCATGATGCTGGGCGAATTCGGCCGGACTCCCAAGATCAACGCTCAGCGCGGTCGTGATCATTGGGGACCATGTTTCTTCGGGTTGTTTGCCGGTGCGGGAGTTCAAGGGGGACAGGTCATCGGCCGTTCCGATGTGACCGGCGCCTACCCGGCAACTCGAGCCTTTTCACCGAACGATGTCGCGGCCACGGTCTATCATCTGCTGGGACTTCCCGCAGAAGTCGAAGTGACTGACCGCCTGGGCCGTCGCGTGCGTCTGAACAAAGGCGATGTCATTGAATCGCTGTTCAATGGGACGAGTGTATAGGGTTCAGAGATCAGCTTTCAGCGATCAATCAGAGACAGGGCCATCTGTCTGTAAGTGAGAGAATTCGGGGCGAGTGAGATTATGCGTCGAGTCAAATCTGGTGGTGGCTGGCCTGCCGTTCTGTACACCTTCCGGAAATCACGCGAAGCCGGGGGCTTGTGGAATCTCTGGAAGGCGATGCGTTCCAAAAATGCCTGCAAGACCTGCGCAGTCGGGATGGGCGGGCAGCAAGGGGGAATGGTCAACGAACGTGGCATGTTCCCCGAAGTTTGCAAGAAGTCGTTGCAAGCGATGGTTGCTGACATGCAAGGTGCGGTCAAACCTGACTTCTTCAAGACTTACTCTGTCGCACAGCTTCAGGCGTTTTCACCGCGGGAACTGGAAACCAGTGGGCGACTGACTCAACCAATGCTGTACCGCCGCGGCGATAACTATTACCAGCCCATCACCTGGGACGAAGCTTTTGCCAAGATCATTGAGCGACTCAAGGGAGTATCGGCCGACGAAAGCTTCTGGTATTTCAGTGGGCGAAGCTCGAACGAAGCCGGTTTTCTGCTGCAGGTCTTCGCACGCATGTACGGAACCAACAACGTCAACAACTGCAGCTTCTATTGCCACCAGGCGAGCGGAGTCGGGCTGAGCAGTGTGCTGGGGACTGGAACCGCTACGCTATCGCTGGAAGATGTTGAGCATGCGGATCTGGTGTTCATCATCGGTGGGAATCCTGCCAGCAATCACCCGCGACTGATGACGACGTTGAAGCATATTCGTCGCAGCGGCGGACATGTTGTTGTGATCAATCCGATTGTGGAAACAGGGCTGGTCAACTTCAGTGTCCCCAGCGATCCCATCAGCCTGTTCTTCGGGACGAAGATCGCATCACTGTACGTTCAACCGCATATTGGCGGGGACTTGGCTCTGCTGACCGGGGTTGCCAAACGAATCGTTGAAATGAACGCCCACGACGAAGCGTTCCTGACGCAGTACTGTGATCACTGGCCAGCACTAAAGGCCAATCTGGCTGCGGTGACATGGGACGAGATCTATCGCAAGTCGGGAGTTGGTGCTGACGCCATTCAGGCGATTGCCACTCGCTATGCCGCAGCAGAGAATGTTGTCTTCACGTGGACCATGGGGATCACTCACCACACATATGGCGTCGAAAATGTCGAGGCGATCGCCAACCTGGCATTGCTGCGAGGCATGGTGGGACGCCCCCATGCAGGCCTGTTGCCGATCCGTGGTCATTCCAACGTTCAAGGGATCGGATCGGTCGGCGTGACTCCCAAGCTGAAAGAAGCAATTTTCGATAAATTGCAGTCCGAATTCGGCATGAGGCTCCCCACCACCGCGGGCCTCGACACACTCGCCTGCATGGAAGCGGCCGAACGTAAAGAATTGAAAGTCGGCTTCTGCCTGGGTGGCAATCTCTACGGTTCCAATCCCGACGCCGATTACGCGCGTCATGCGCTAAGTCAGTTGGAATTGCTCGTCTACATGAATACGACCTTGAACACTGGGCATGCCCACGGACTGGCGGAAGAAACATTGATTCTGCCCGTTCTGGCCCGCGATGAAGAGCCCCAGGCCACAACGCAGGAATCGATGTTCAACTACATTCGCTTGAGCGACGGCGGTCCCGCTCGACATGTTGGCCCGAAAAGCGAAATCGAAGTCATTGCCAAAATCGCTCAAGGAGTCCTCGGTAAGGATGGACCGATCGACTGGCAGTCGATGCAGGACACGAATCGGATTCGCGATGCCATTGCCCGAGTCGTCCCAGGGTTTGACGAGATCAAGCAGATTGGCCAGACCCGAAAGGAATTCCAGTTGGCGGGTCGCACATTTCATACGCCGCAGTTCCCGACTCGAAACGGGAAAGCGCAACTGCGACCTCATTCACTTCCTGAACTGGCAGGGACAGGCAACGAACTTCGGCTGATGACGATTCGTAGCGAAGGACAATTCAACACCGTCGTTTACGAAGACTATGATCTCTATCGGGGAATCGATGGTCGGAATGTGATCCTGATACATCCCGACGACATTGCTCGGCTTGGTCTGCAGGCGAGTACAACTGTCACCGTATCGAGTGTCACGGGGACCATGCACGGAATTCGTATCACTCCGTTCGAAAAAATCCGGCCTGGGAACGTGGCCATGTACTACCCGGAATGTAACGTTCTGGTCCCCCGCACGTCGGACCCACGTTCACGAACCCCGTCATTCAAGTCGATCCCGATCACTCTGCGGTACGAGCCGTCGATCAGCCCACTCAGATAGCCTGCGTTAGTGCGATCCGCCCACAATGCCCCTGCAAGCTTCGATTGACGCGATGATAGTTGACGCGTAGGGTACGTGCGTGGCCTACTAGCGTGAGGAATGACAGGTGACTCGATCGAAACTGCAGAACGAATTAAAAAAGAATCGCCAGTTTGAATCTCTCGAACAGGAAGCGGCTTTAAACCTGTTGCGCACGAATGATCAGTTGCAGATCCGGTTTGCCCGCCTGTTTCGCGAATATGAACTGACACCTGCTCAGTACAACATCCTGCGAATCCTGCGCGGCGAAGGAAAGCCCCTGCCAATCCTGGAAATTGCCAGTCGAACCGTCACCGTCGTTCCGGGAATCACGGGGCTGATTGATCGCCTGGAAAAGGCCCAGTTCGTACAGCGAGTCCGCTGCGAGAAAGATCGACGAGTCATTTACGTCGGGATTACCGAGCACGCGACGAAAGTACTGAGCCAACTGGATGAACCGCTGCTGGATCTTCACAAGAAGCTGATGGGGCATCTCTCTGAAACGGAATTGAAAGAGCTGAGCCGACTGCTGGAAAAATCCAGAGAAAACCTGCTGTCGACCGACGAGTCATAAGCGTTCGCGGTCCATTCGAGTATCTCTGGGGCGGAATTGTCCATCGAGCGATCCCATTGTAGTGGGCCTTCGTCGAATTCCATCTTCGTGCTCGTCGTAGTAATCCCATTCCATCAACAACAGCCCAAAGCCACAGTTTCCCCATTCGTCGGGACCGTCTTGTATGACTCTTTTGCACCACGAAGCGGCACGAAGAGCACGAAGGAGTCAGAAAGAGAAACGCTCATTGAGCCTGGAGTTGATGAGGAGCCAGTCTTGATGTCAGCGAGTTTGACGTAGGTCAGCAATTGGTCATCATTTCGCCGGGAATGCAGATTCAACAAGGTTCCAGACCATATCTGCCATTTGAAGATGCCCAGCCTGAGACAAGTGGATGGAATCGAGAGTAGACTCATTTCCGGCCAGAATCGAGAGAAAGACTCGTTTGGGGACCAGGGCGACATGATACTTGCGAGCAAGACTTCGCTGGATTCGGCCATACTCGTGATAGAACGGCGGTAAAGGCAATTCGAACATGATCACCTGTCGTTGCGGATCGCTGACGGCTGTCAACAAGGCCTCGAGATCTGTTGCGAACTGAGATGACGTCGTCGATCCCAGGATGTCGTTTCCCCCGATTTCCAGCAGGACAACGGGTGCGTCAATGTTCTTGCCGCGGATCCGTTTGAGTGCAGACGAAGCCGTTTCTCCGATGTGAGAGATATCGTGCACTTCAAGATCGTGTTGCCGGGCCAGCAGTGATGGCCATCGCTCTGAACTTTCATCGCCATCGATTCCGGCAGTGACAGAGTCACCGATGACGGTGATGGATCGCGATGACGCTGGAGCCAAGCGGGGAGTGACGTGGAAAGGGATCTCACCAACAGCGGCGATCAACCACGCGCCAACTGCGACTGCAGGTGCCCAGCGTTTCCACCCGCTGACGAAGCGTGAGATGATCCAGGCGATCATCGCAACGATTGAGACCGCATAGAGCCAATAGGGAATAGCTGTCGACGAGGTGACGACAAGGAGTGTTCCCAGGATCAGCGCGATCCCTATCAAATGTCTGGCAAATCTTTTGTCGAGTTCTGCCGAAACGATCGCCGCGATGATCAGGCCAATACCCGTGAAAAAGGCCTGCCCACTCACGATATGAAAGACCAGCCCGTTCATCGCCTGCTGTCCGTGTTCACGTTTTTCACCAGACGACTTCCAGTCCCGCTCGAGCTCCATGGAAGAAAATGTTACTTCCCCCTTGAACGGAATACGAGGCGTTCCCCAGCGAATTGTACGAGATCCCGTTCTGCTGGTTTCCAGCAACAGCCATGTTTGTCAGGAGCATGACTTCGTAACCTGCTCGGAATCGTACGAAATCATTGAATGAATAGATGCCATTCAGTCCGACGTTTCCGGCAAAGGAAGCGACATCACGATCATCAGTAAAGCTACGACCGTAAACCGAGTTGTCACTGCCGCTGGCTGTATAGACTTCGCGTGCCGACCCCGAAATCCGGTTGTAGAAAATCCCCGTGCGGATATCCCCTGCCACGGCGAAGGAGCCGCGTTGCAGGAGAGTTGCATCAATGGTTCCCTGAAGGCCGTTCATCTGATTACTGGCGGTGCCATTCCAGAGCATCGACAATGACATCGGGTTAGCCGGAGTATTCGTCCATCCGTCAGCCGCACCACTCAGCAGTGTCAGACCATGTTTCGTCAGTGCCTGGTCAGTCAGAATTGTATGCACTATTCCGCCTGCAGGAATGTCATTCGTTCCGAATGTTCCATTGACAACAGCAGTCAACGATTCATCGAATCCGACGTTGCGATACCCGATCCCGAATGCGAATCGCTGATCTGAAGAACGCCTTGTTTTGAAATTCACCTGTGCATCATTTAGAGAACTGGAGGAGTACAGCACGTATGTTGAATTCCCGTTGAGAAATGCATAATTCAGGATCGCGGGATTTGCGAGCGGGTCCATCGCAGCGTCGAAGACTGGACGAAAAAACGTTCCGGTGTTGATGAAGTTTGCGTTCCCGCTTGGGTCGACGAGCGTATTTCCCTGTCCATTGTTGAAGCTGATGGCTCGTGACAGGATGCCACCGCCACTGGCAGTCCAATCCGAGAATGTCGTCCAGACCCCTTCCACTTCATAATTGGGGTCAATCAGCCAGGCTCCGCCGAGGCGATATCCGCCAACGAACCCGTTTGACAGTCCCCCCAGTGTAAATGATTCCGGGCCGCCAATCACGGGTGTTCCGGTCGTGGAAGTCGTGCGAGTCCAGATCAGAACATCAGCAGTGAATCGAAAGCCGGAGTCGGGTTCGGTGTCACCGAATGGTTCGGACAGCTTATACGGGCTGCAGTCGTCTTCAGACGATTCTTCATCGTCGGACTGTGCCAGTGCAGCACTTGTGGAAGCGGCCAGCAGGCCAATCACGACCAGACACCATTGGAATGGTGATTTCATAGCATCGTCCCCCGTTTCGACGTGTCATCATTGCGCAACGTCCATGCTTCGCGCGCAACCCGCACGGTCTCATCAGCGGTTCTTATCGGCATGCGTGGAAACTTCGCGACTACCGGTACCACAGCAGGAGATAAAGATTCCAAACGTTGATGCAGAGAGTCTCGGCGTGCTGATTGGCAAAGGGTCGCAGACTGGTCTGTTTGAACGGGTCAACGCGGTCAGCGAAACTCTACGGGCAGTGGTTCAATAGTTTTTGCCGAATCGGTAGCAAACCAGCCAGACAAAGAAAACCAGCCGCCGGTGACCTGGGGGGCGTGGTCATCGGCGGCTCGAGTTGATTCGGCAAGAATTGCCGAAGCGGAGGGAGTATTCAGGACTTCGCAATCAGGGCGAAGTCGGCAGCTTGTTTACTTTGTCCAGGGTGATCGCGCTCAACACCACAGCGGCAATGACACCGACTGTGAGGATCACGAGGGTCGGATCACAGCAACCGAACTGACCACGGGCACCATTTTCACCCATGACCAGCAATGCATGTTCTTTCGCTGACGGTGGAGCTGTCTTTTCGGCCCAGACGCGGAAAACGCCATCGGTGTTACCGGAGGAGATCTGATAGACCCCACCCTTCAGGTTCTTGAAGGTGTAGAGACCTTCCTTATCGGTCACCGTCTTGGAGACTTCTTTCTTGTCGACGCTCAGGGTGACTTGAGCACCTTCGAGCACCTTACCGGTGTGATCCACAACGCGACCTGACAAGGTTCCGCCTGTGGTCAGGCAGACGTCTGGGAGCGATGCCTTTTGAACTTTGGATGCGGGACGAGTTGCACTGTCAGCCATTGCTGGAGCCTGAGGCAATACAATGCCCATCGCCGCCAAACAGATTGCTGCGCGCTTCAAGAAACGTAATCCGGACATAACCCTACTCCTTCTTGGAATGAAACCACCGTTTCCAACAGTGAACCAATCAGATCGGCGACGAGCTGTAAGATCAACGGGCGGCAAACGAACATGTGACGTGACAGGATCGATTTCAGTGACGTGATGTGATCTCTCGATCCGATGCGGTGGCGGAGTATAGGTACCTTCATCAGTCGGTCAATCCGAATTGCTCGCGAACAGTGCTACAGAGCCATTTTTCTGATTTTTTTCTGAAACTGTTCCCGAAACCGGCCATTCCTGCCGATGTTGATCAACTTCTTGCCAATTCGGATTAATTCATCGGAAGAAATGAGGGTCTGCCCTCTATTTCCAACTTCACGGATCCAACGGCAAACAGGTTCGTCTGTTGTTCTTGACACAATTTCCGGTGCGATCAATGAATTTTTTCTACATCTTGGATCGTAGTACAGCCTCTCTCCCCCCCGACGGGACTGCCTGCGATGGATGGGAGGGATGGGGTGAGTGTGTCGGCGGCGAAGGATGTGTTGTGCGGCGGAACGGTTTCTTGATTCTGCATGTGATGCCACCGATATCTCGATCATCAGGACTGGTCGTTGGGAAGCAAACGGAAAGTTTGGGTCACTGACGGTTTTTCTGCCCGACGATTAGTGATTGGTCCGCCCCCGGAGTTCGTCAGAACGTGTCCGGCGAACGGATCTGCAAAAGGTCCATTCACGGACGACTTTTACACGGAGACACTGAGAATGAAGTGCTTTAGCTTGGTCCGGGGCGCTGCGGTAACGCTGGCAGCTCTGGGGATGATGATTCCAAACGCTCCAGCCATGGCTGCGGGTCCACAACGTGTCACGGTTAAGTCCGTCGATGCGAAGATCTTCGACATCTCCCTGCAACAGGGTGGGGCCTTCAAGGGTCGCGTCGTTGATCATACCGGTGCTTCGATGGAAGGCGCTGCCATTTCCGTCAAGCAGAACAACAAAGAAGTTGCTCGAACGATCACCGACAAGGATGGCTCGTTTGAAGTTGCCAACATGAAGGGCGGCGTCTATACCGTTTCTTCAGGTTCAACGGAAGGAACGTATCGCGTGTGGGACGCGAAAGTTGCTCCTCCATCAGCCAAAGAGCAAAGCTTGCTGGTCCTCGGCCAGAACGGTGCTCGCGGACAGTTCGGCTGCTGCGATCCCTGCACAGGCGTGTATATTGTTGGTGGAATCGCCGTCGCCGCATTGACCGTTGGTATCATCGCTCTGGTGAAAGCCAACGATATTCCACATTCACCGTGATTGGTTCTCCATTCACGACTGATTCACGGACAAGCCGCCGGAATCCACAGGATTCTGGCGGCTTGTTGCTTTGACGGTCAGGAGTTCTGAACGATCCTGGCTCCGCCTGATCTCCGGTCAGCCCGCGAATGCTTTTGCAACGGCTGCTTTCGTCTTTTCCAAACCTGTTCTGGCGACTTCCAGGGCATCCTGTTTCCAGTAATCACGGTTGAAGAGTTCCAGTGACAGCACCCCGCGGTATCCTGCGTTGTAGAGCGTCTGGAAGATCTTGGTGAGCGGAGCGATCCCATCACCCGGATAGACGCGTTGTGCGTCGTTGATCGTGGCTCGTGGGGGATCGGCAGGATAATCGTTGACGTGGAAGTTGTGCATTCGTCCTCCGGCGAACATCGCAAGGCCTTCGAAGTCGGAACCTCCCTTGTAGATGTGGTAGATGTCCAACAGGAAGCAGGCTTGCGGGTGCGCGGCTTCGATGCCAACGAACGCGACTTCGCCCATGCGACACAGAGTCTTGGAAAAGCCCCAAAGTTCCAATTGAGGCAGAATTCCTTCAGCTTTCCCCAGTTCACAAAGTGCGTGGTAACGTTCGGCAAGCTTGAAGGGGTCCAGGCCGGTTTTGTCCGTCACGCCGACGGGAGGAGCGGCCAATCGTTCACCGCCGATTTCGTGGACCAGGCCCATACACCGTTTCGCTTCTTCCAATCCCTTCTTTCGTTCGTCGTCGTTTTCGTGCAGGAACGCCGCAAATCCGATCGCGCTTTCCACTTTCAGACCAGCGTCGGCAATTCGTTTCTTCAGGTCTTTCAGGGAGCCTCCCTCTTTGGTGTACCGATCCAGTTCGTTGATCCACGGCTCGATTCCCGAATAGCCAGCCTTTGTCGCGACATCAATTCCGGCCAGAATGTCGACCTTCTTCCCCTGGTAGGAACATTCGCGGATCGTGCTTGTATTCAGGCAAAACCGGAATGGACTCGACTTGGGATCAGCCGGTTTTGATTCCTGGGCACCTGCCAGACAAGGAAGAGCCAGCGTTGCCGCGGAGGTGGTAAGAAAGCTGCGGCGAGAAAGATCGAGTGACATTACAATAACTCTCAAGGAATCGAAGCGCGAATCAGACAGAAACACGATTTCTCAAGGATACGCAAGCGACCAACACTCAGAAAGTGATCAGGGTACGAATGACTGACCGACCACAGAATTCGCTGGTACTCCACGACCAGTCGCTGGCCAGCGACGCTCGACAGATTCTCGAGTTTCTCGAAGGACAAGGGACGTTTCGATTCCCCCGGTTGGGAACCGGTCTGTTCTCGGCCGCGGCAGGCGAAGGGGGCGATTTTGAGTTGACGGGGTACCGCTCCGTCTGGGTCCGTGACAATGTTCATATCGCCAATGCCCACCTGCGATTCGGCGAGACAGCCAGTGGAGAATCGGCGATCCGGTCCCTGCTGGCCTTTTTCGCTGGCCATCATCATCGCTTTGCCGATGCCATCGAAGGCCGCAGTGATGTCACTGATCCGATGCAGCGGCCTCATATTCGCTTCGACGGTGAGCGGTTGTCGGAAGTGGATGAGAAATGGTCGCATGCGCAGAACGATGCACTCGGCGCGTTTCTCTGGCTGTCGAGTTCCTACTACCGTCGA
>CAIWEX010001335.1 GCA_903911795.1 uncultured Schlesneria sp. | reverse complement strand
TGCGTTTCCCAGGTACGCACCAGCGAACATCAAACCGTTGGCAGCACCACGCTCACTTGAAGGAACAGTTGAGACTGCCAGGGCGTCGATCGCCACGTCCATTGTCGCGGCGAAAACGTTATGAATCAGGATCAATATTGTGAACCAGTTCATCGCCTTTGCGGTAACGGAGGTCGAGAAATCAATTTGCATCCCCAGCAGTAAGGTCAATGCCATCATTGTCTGGCAACCGACGATCCAGGCTCGGCGTTTTCCCAGTTGGGGAGAATAAACCATGTCGACGATCGGTCCCATGATCCATTTCCAGGACCAGGGGAGATACAGCGTCGCCACAAACGTCCCAATCTCGGCCGTCCCCATTCCCTGTTCTCGCATCAATGTTGCGAGTGCCACCGAAGTGAATCCCAGGGGAATCCCTTCGGTCACATAGAGGAGAAAAAACGACAGCAGACGCCCGGTTCGAGTTGCCAGAATCCCCCGTGTCGGTTGCTGAGGCGTGAGGATGGGTGGTGGTAGATCCATGTTGGGGCCGAAAGTGGAGGAATTGCGTGAATATGACCGCAACAGGCCAGAATCAAGATGTCACGAATGCTACTCATTGACTCTACGATTCGCGAACGTGTCCCTGTGATTCGACGTCGAGAAACGAAATCAATCGCAAAATCGATGTGCCTCAATTGCAGTCCGTAAGGCAAGATTCCCCCGAATCCATTCCGCAACTTCTGCGGCATTCGCGGGAAGTTCGTCGAGCATTTCTTCGATCGCATTGGCGACATCGTCTGTCGTAAACGACTCAGAGATGCAGTATTCAAGAAGTCCAATCTGCCTGAGTTCATGGAACTGGAGGGCAATTTCACGAATCCATCGCTTCAGGTCCAACCGGGCTGCCTCGGGCAGATCGTCCGATGATTTGTGTTCCGTTTCCCGATGTTCGATCAGCAGTTCTACAAACCTTCGAAGCAGGGGGCGACAGGAGTTTTCCAGCAGATTCCAATGGTCCAAACCACGGTGCGAGGACTCAAATGTCTGTTGGCAGTATTGGCGGAGGGCGGAATGTGCTTCGTTATGGTTGCAATTCCAGGTTTGCTCGATGAGCAGAACCAAACTCTCGAGAGGGCTGCTTTCATCTTCAGTCAACTTTGCGATTTGATGTAAGACCAGCTGTTGCTCTTTGAGGGCGTCAAACGAGTCCCAGAGCCAATGCAACGGGTTGCTGCAGAGCAACGTGCGTAATTCTTCTTCGGCTTTTCGATACAGTTCGATCGCAGACGCCGTGGATGTCATTGCCGTCTGATGCATGACTCCCAATAGCAAGGAACTCCATCCATCGATGTCGTCGAACATGCGGTGTTTAACGGATTCCAAATCTGATTCAATGATTTCGAACTGACCGAGATTCCTGGCGGCTCGCCAGCGAATCCGCACCAGGTCCAAAAGGCGACCTCGTCGAGACATCACGTCTAACAGTGCGATCGATCGTTCGTGCTGAATCTCATTCGGATGCCGTTCGAGTTCGTTGGCGTAGAGCCCAAGCAGACGGCCTTCAGGCCCATGTTGATGCATCCCTTCGATCAACCACGACACAGCGGCGCGTTGCGGATCGATTTCTGACTGCAAGGTTGCTAGCCAGTACAAGCGTAAAAAGTCGGTTTCCGTCGCTCGACCTGTTGCGGCGAGTTTTTCGAGAGCACGGTAGACGACACCAGTGTCGACACCATCAAGTATGCGTTGCCAATGCTGGTCTGCGCTATCGTCCTGACAGGATATTGGAGCATCCGTTTCAGCGGCTGCGTTCGTATTCGTTCGCAGCGGATGCGCCGTCGATGAAACTTCATGATCAATCGCATCAAGCGAGTGCTCTGATGAATCAGCCGCTGGCGTTTCGCTGTCATCACTCGTATTTTCGGTCCGCGATACCGTCGC
>CAIWEX010001334.1 GCA_903911795.1 uncultured Schlesneria sp. | reverse complement strand
ATTCTGGTCATCGAAGACGAACTGCCGATTCGACGATTCCTGAGAGCCTCTTTGGCGAACGAAGGATATCATTTGAATGAGGCCGCATCGGGCGAGGAAGGTCTGCGACTGGCTGCCAGCCAACCTCCCGATCTGATCATTCTCGATCTGGGCCTGCCTGACCTGGATGGCCAGGAAGTACTGCAGCGATTGAGGGAATGGTTTACCGCTCCGATCATCATCCTGTCCGCTCGCGATCAGGAAACGCAAAAGATCAAAGCGCTGGATAACGGTGCCGACGATTACGTCACCAAGCCATTCGGTACTGGCGAACTGATGGCTCGGATGCGTACCGCCCTGCGCCACGCCAACCGCGTCGGACCGGAAGCGACCGCCATCACCATCGGAGATCTGAAAGTCGATCTGGCGGCGCGGTCTGTCTTTGTCAATTCGGAGCAAGTCCATCTGACTCCGCTGGAGTACAAACTGCTGGTGACGATGCTCAAGCATGCAGGCAAGGTGTTGACGCATCGCTTCCTGCTGCGGGAAGTCTGGGGACCGCTCGATTCGCAGGAATACCATTACCTACGAGTGTTCGTCGCCAGCTTGCGCAGAAAACTGGAAGCAGATCCCGCACGGCCACGGTACATTCTGACAGAACAGGGTGTGGGATACCGATTCGCTTCCGAGTAGTCTGTCTGTCACAGAGCGTGGAGTTCCATGCCAATAGTTTACCTTGGCCGTTTGGCAGGCGGGTCAATAGGAGTGCCACAACTTGGCCACCTTGGGACAAACTGGGTTCATGTACCAGCAAAGTTCAAAATGGAATCGGGTGCAGTTTATCTGAAGCGGCAAAGCTGTAGCACACTCGTTTGACGTTCAAGCGACGGATCGGATCTGCGTGGGGACCGCCCGCAAAAGGCCCTACCAATTCGCGATCCCACAGGATTCCGACATGTGCCCTAAAGGACTTGCCCCAACCCGTTGTACTTCCGTCGCATCAACTGCAGCACCAACGGAGACCTGAAAATCGAAGAAGGCCCGCCTGACTGGGAGCTCAACGAGTTGAAGCATTCGACAGGCAGTACAACTAAAGCAAAACGGCACACTTAGGCTTTTGCGCTGCATCTAGATGCTCGAAGTTGATTGAAAATATTGCGCCATATCACTACAGTTGGTCCGCGCGCGTCTTGCATCGAAATCGTTCTGCGTTCGTGTGCAGTGCATAATCAGAAGTTGGCGAGGACTTTTTATGATCCGGTTGTTTGCATTCCTTTCTCTCGGCACGGTCATAATCGCACTCATGATTTCTGGCTGTAATAAGCCGGATCAGAAGTCGTCAACTGTTCCACCGAAAGGAACTGCTTCCAATCCTCCTGCAACAAAGCCGTCGGAACCGCAACCTTCTGGTCCAAAACCCAAAGCAGATGCGCTTCCGACGCTCGCTGAAATCTCGAAATTGGAAGAAGATTCAGACACCGCAGCCAAGCTTGTTGGAAATGCACCGCTCGACTTCGGCTGGGCCATGTTTCTCTATACCAACTGGCCAGCGAAACCTGGCGAGCGTGGCGTTCCTGATCCCGGTAAAAAGCCAGGCGATGCAGGCCCGGTTGTCTGGGAGACATGGAAAAATGTGGCTGAGGTATTTCTGGACAAGGGGGCAGAGCCGCCGGAATGGAGTGTGCCACCGGTCGTTCCCCCCGAGGTTGCCTCCACGACTCCGCCTGCCTCAGACAGTGGGCCGATGTGGCAGCGGATGACCGAAAGTATTCAGGTCGACGGCTTCCCAACAAAAGACGATTCGGGCCAGACGATTATTTACAACGTATTTCAGAACAAATCTGTCTTCGACTACATTCGCACAAACGGGCTTTACAGCGTGCAGGGGCAGATTGCAGTTGCCGCAGGATCAGGCCCGATTCCCAAGATCGATTTCCCGTGGACGGCAATGGAAGTCAAGGCGTCATGGCGCTGGCTTGACCCGGAAAAGGACCAGGCGAAGATTGCCAGGTATTTCACGGCCCCGGCCTATTGGGCGGAACTGGATGACGATGGCAATTTTGTGAAGTGGCAAACCGGTCTGATGGGTCTGACCGGTCTGCATATTATTTCCAAGGATCTTCCCACCTGGGTCTGGATCACGTTTGAACAGGTTGATAACGGAACCTGGACCAAAGCCAAACGACTCCACCCCATCCCGCCGGAAGTTCAGGCGGTGAATTCGAAAATGCAAAAGTTGCTGGCAGCGACCAAGTTTGCCAACTACGAATTAGTAGGAGTCCAAACCAGCTTCATGTCCAATCCGGGCAGTCCTGTCGATGGGACATCCATCAACACCGTGGACCCGGGCCAGGGGGGATCCCTGCTGGCGAATACGCAAATCGAATCTGCATTCCAGTCGCGCAGCTCATGTATTACCTGTCATTCGATCGCTTCTGTCGCCAAACAATTGCCGCAGCAACCGGCTGATCTGCTTCGCAAGAGTTTTGTCGAAGTTGGGGTCACGCCGCCATATTACGTCGGGAATGGCCCCGATCTGGCTCCGTTCGTTTCGATGGACTTTGTCTGGTCGCTACGTCGTGCCAGGTCAACAGAGTAAACGCATTTGCCAGTGACTTCATCCGCAAATCAATCGCTTCGCCAGGGGTGTTTCGATGAGTATCCTCAGCCTGCCACGGATCACATTTAGCGGTAAGACCGAGTGGAATCCAGATACGACGAACAACTACGATACCTACTACGATTCGGCAACAGCAGCACCTGTTCCGCCCAATGTTTCTCGAGACGACTACCTCGGGACGCTGAAAAGTCAGGTCAGCGACCAGGGAAACTGGAACCTGTACGGCGACCATGCGGTACGGTTTGTCGACACGACAATCTCATCGATCCAATTGCCAACGGGTGGTGTGACATCCGATCCATTACTTGGTAAGCCGACTCTGATTCTGGGGTTGGTCTGGAGCGATGGCAAAAATCCCCCGGCGCGGCTGGTTGATGTCGATCCATATGGCGCAACATCGTCGCAATTGTTCTTCGACAGTTTTCAGATTGGTGATAGTCAGATTGGCGTCACGGGAAAACGTGTTGATCGTTTCAGTGATCGGGATTTCTTTTTTGCGAGGAACCTGAATCTCGACAATCAGGCCATGATCGCCGGAAAAATGGGCGTTGTCTGGCAGACAGCCTTTCCGAAGGATCAATTGACGTGGAATGGACTGTCGAGTTCGCCAGCACTGACGGCGTTCAAGCAAGCTGTGGATGCCAGCGATGCTGCGGGAATTGTCGTCCGCTTTGTCAGCTATCGAACACAGTACTTTACCAACTGCAAGTTCAACGGAAAATCGATTACGACGTTTGAGGAATTGCAGACTGCGTACGAACAGGGATTCACGGGACGCAATCCTGCCTACAGCGCCGTGCTCGGTAATATCGGGGTTTGGAACACCGGAAAAATTCAGTCGGGTCCGTCCGACTGTGTATTGGTCCCAGTCCCCAAGGCGAATGTCCCGATCCAGGGAGCAGTAACATCGCCAGCCCCGGCAGCAATTGCGGCAGCCCCGGCAGGAAGTAAAACATTGCTGTCACGGCAGCAGACCAAATTGCAGTCCAGTGCTGCCGCCGAGGCTGCAAGCACTCCAACTGCAACATTGGGGCAATCGCAATTCCGAGTCGAATTCGATGCCACAGGCGACTCTGGCAAAGTCGTCCTGGACTTCATCAACGCTGTTCCTGAAGTCAATCAGCAACTGGTAAAGGCGGATCTCGGAAGTATTCAGCTTCAGGCTCGCGATAACAATGATCCAAAGAAAGTGACCCTGCTCGGCAATCCCGTTCCATACGCAACATACAATCGGGAAGCGTACACATCGGGAGGGGGAGTCTTGACCGTCCCCTTTGCGATGGGTGCCAGTGCTCTGAAGAACGGAACTCTGGAAGTGACTGCAGGGCCATCGACGACAGTCCTGCTCAAAGAACGCCCCCTGGAAGTCGTAACAGACTCCAAGAGTATTTACCTGGATGAAGGCCAGACAACTCCCGTTCAACTCACCGTTCAAGACCGTGGAGCCATTACAACGAAGACAGTCCTCGTCATTTCCATTGCGCAGTATTTCAATGGTGCGCTGATCGCAACCGCCTCAAGTGCTCCGTTCCGCCTGACAGATACGGGAGGAAATCTGTTACCCGTCGACGCAAATTTCATCGCGACGATCCCCGTTGTAAATGGAGTCGCGACTTTTCAGGTTTCGCCGACAATGGCTGGTACCGGGGCCCTTTGCTATCAGGCTCACCTGGCATCGAACGCAGTTCTGTTCCCGCCAGGACTTGAGGTCGCGATGTCGTTCTCTAACATTCGCAACCTCCCTTGGGACGATTCCTTGGCAAAGTTCGACCAACCGGGAGTCGTCATTCCCTGGAGCATCGTTTATGAGAACGTCCTAAAGGTCTACGATCTGGTCTATCCTGTGATGTCGTTGGTTATTGACCTGCGGAACAAGCAAGCCGTTGATGGTGCTGGCGGGCAATTCCGCCGAGCGACGGCACTCGATATTTTCGAGTCGACGTTGTACATGCCGATCACGCGTGAAATGTCGCAGCGCAAACGAAACATCCTCTGGCGATACCTGCAGCAGGTAGAGATGGGGGGAGGGGCATCGCCAAAGTAGACGTCGGTCTGCAGAAATTCGCATTTGCTCGCAAAGCGAATATGAGCGAATTTCGCTGGAAAAGAGGAGCACTTTGGGCGGTCGTTTCGACCGGCCAGTCGGTTCGTACCGCATCAAAATCCAGACGTGAGCGATGCTAGTTGTCAGTGTTGAGCCAGATAATGACCACTTTTCCCACCCGATTTTTCCAACAGTCGGGCTGGCCCCAGTATCATCCCGCGGTCGACGGCTTTACACATATCGTAAACCGTTAATCCCGCAACCGTCACGGCGGTGAGTGCTTCCATTTCCACTCCCGTTCGCCCGTGAACCCGAACCGACGCTTCAATACGAATCGTGCCCGGTTCGATCGGTGTCAGAATGACATCGACTCCATCAATGCCAAGCGGATGACAGAGCGGAATCAGGTCTGCGGTTCGTTTGGTCGCCATGATCCCGGCCAGCCTTGCAACTTCCAAGACATCCCCCTTTTTGACGCGATGGGCCAGGATCAGTTGCAATGTTTCCGGCTGCATCACGACGAAGTTTTCGGCACGTGCGAGGCGGTGCGTCACCTCTTTGGCACCAACATCAACCATGCGACTCGAACCATGTTCATCAAAATGCGTGAGTTCGGACATGCCAGAATTCCTTCGAGATCACCTCGTATAGTCCTACAGCAGATTTCATTCTGCCACGAGATCGTTTTCAACAGGTGTGACTGCACGAGCAAATTGGAAACACGTCTCCCCGCCTTGTCACAGTCAAGATTTCGGCTTGGAGCGATCAGCAGCCGGCCCACGATTGAAACCAGCCACATGCGCATTCTCACTGAATCCAAAAACCACTTCGTAACGCGGACCTACGCGGTGACCAGTAAGTCGAGCGCCTTATCAAATGCAGCGACAGTCGTTTCAAGATCTTCCGCAGTATGTGCGGCTGAGGTCATGCCGCTCCAGCCAAACCAGTCGACCCCGCCCAGTAGCAGCGCACAGCGAAACGCGTGTTTCAGAGAAGCAGGCTGTTCTCCGTCGAGTTGACGATAGTCCCCTTCGCACGGAATGAAATCATCAGTTTGCGGACGCGGCCCGTCATAGTTCGGCAGAATGTGAATCATCGAGAATTCGCCGTACGCCACACACCGGGCATTACGACGCGTGAAGAGTTCGTTCAATCGACGTCGCAGATCGCGGGCCAGGTCGTT
>CAIWEX010001333.1 GCA_903911795.1 uncultured Schlesneria sp. | reverse complement strand
TCCCATTGGCCTGACACCAACGGGCCGATCGTTCGAGAATGGGAATCCGACACATTTTTTAGTGCGTCCATGACGTATACAGCAAAAGAGTCGTGGTGATCGGCGATCCAGTCAACGTGAGTCACGAGATCCCATCGCACCAACCATGCCATGATTCTCGTGTCACATGAAAATCAGATGGAATGGCCATCGTTGGGAACACTTTTTCAGTGCGACGCTGACGAAGGAATCAGCAGGTGCCGCAGTGCCGCTTCGAGCGAGGGGTACTGAAACTTGTAATTGGATTCGCTCAACCGGTATGGCATGACGCGTGCGCTTGCGAGCAGCAGATCGTTGGCCATCTCACCGAGCGCGAGTCGTGCCGCAACGGCCGGCATTGGGAAAATCGTAGGACGCCCCAGCACGCTTCCGAGTGTTTTCGTAAATTCGCGATTCGTCACAGGGCTTGGCGAAGTGACGTTGATCGGGCCAGAAAGCTTGGGATTCTCGAGGCAATGCTGAATAATTCCAACAACGTCGTCGAGTGCCACCCAACTCCAGTATTGTCGACCACTCCCCATGACACCACCGACGCCCATGCGGAATGGAGTCAGCATGGCTTTCAAGCCGCCGCCGTCTGGGCTGAGAATCACGCCAATTCGCAGATTAACAACACGCATCCCCTGCTTTCGAGCAGGTTCGCACGCCGCCTCCCAGTCTCGCGCCAGGTCTGCGAGGAATCCCGTTCCAACCGCAGCCGATTCCGTCAGAATTTCCTGACCCCGATCCCCGTAAATTCCAATTGCAGAAGCGCAGAGAAACGACTTCGGAGGCTTCTGGAGCTGACACAATGTTTCGCACAGAAATCGCGTCGTTTCAGTCCGACTCCGCCGCAACCGTTCCTTCACGGCCGTGTTCCATCGCTTTGCCGCGATGTTTTCGCCAGCCAGATGTACGACGGCATCCAAGCCCTCCAACCGCGATTTCGGCAATTCACGATTGTCAGGGTCCCAGGTGAGGTCATCTGCTTCAACCGGATTTCCACGAATCAACCGCAGTACTTCGTGCCCGTGCTTGCGGAGATCCGCGACAAGTGCCTTACCAACCAGGCCTGTTGCCCCCGTGACGAGAACCTTCATGGTCTGCTGTCCTTCTTGTATGCCATCTGACTGGATGTCGAAAAAACTGTTGCTGAAGTCGCCAACGTCGCCGGAAATTTCGAGACACTTCATTCTAGCAGAGGTGTCACGTAAGAACCCAGCAAACGAGCCGTCAGAAAGCGATTTTCGCGTCGCATCGATTTCGTCCCGGACAAGCGTCGCGTTCACATGTGTTCGGCGCGAGCCTCCTGAAGGTGCCGAAACGGCCCAAAGGTCTCAAAGTTGCCATCAGAGCCCACATCACCTCTCCCGTTCCGCTACTCACAAACGCACTTTTTCTAAATGGACATCTTCGCTCAAAATGTCTGACGAACGGAACGTTTACCCCAATTCTGCTGTTGGAACTCACGTCAGGTGCCCCCGTTTTCGTAAGAATGTGTGTCATTCAGACGACCATCGGGCGTGCGGTAGCGATCAAAGATTCTGCGAGCCCCCCTGCCGCAAGCGTTGACCATAAAAACAGCCATGGTACAATCCTCCCCGCAGTTCCCGACTAAATGGCCGCACGCAACGACGAGTCGTCCAGCAATGCAGCCACGAGCCGAAAAAACATCAACGGGATGTAGCTCAGCTTGGCTAGAGCGCTACGTTCGGGACGTAGAGGCCGCAGGTTCAAATCCTGTCATCCCGAGTTTTTCGGCGTTCAGCCGAACAATAGACGGGGGGAAAGTCGTAAGTAGACAGAAAAGGGCATCCACCCCTTACTTCTGTCTCCTTGCTACTCTCTCCTTCTCTCTCTTTTTGGCAGTCGCAATGGCATTTGCCTTTCGAAAAGGTCACGAATTGTCATGCTCGATTTAACTGCAATCCACCGGACCCGCTATTACCCTTCCGGGAAACTCATCACAACACGTTTTGTGGGGGTGGACT
>CAIWEX010001332.1 GCA_903911795.1 uncultured Schlesneria sp. | reverse complement strand
TCGTGGCTCTGCGTGACCAAAAGTTCATCCCAAAAAGCGACCGTTTTAATAAATTCACAGCCTAGGAGCGAACCACGACTATCAGGCACTGGCCACCCCGCGTTTTCCCGTTTCTGGCGATAGTTGGAACTCAACCCTTTCGATCGGGAGAAGAATTTAACGCAGAGACGCCGAGGCGCAGGGACGCAAAGGTAAGTACGGAAGCGAGCAATTCCCCTGCGTCTCTGCGCCTCGGCGTCTCTGCGTTAAATTCCTTTTCAAAAACGGCGTGTTGCTCGGTTAACCCCTACTCTGGGTTTTGGCATGTGTTGATCGCGAAGCCCTGCAAGCCTGCAAGGGTGACCGCATTTTAAAATCCGACGCCAAGGCAAATCGTTACCCGCGTTGCGTAGCACCCGTTAACAAAGGAAGGGTCTGTCCAGCACTTGCCATTCTCGTCGCAGCCGATATCCTACTCATGTAACCATGGTTACATTTCTCAAGCAGGTGAATTTGTTGTGGCAACGGACCAGGCACCAATACAACCGGCAGTCAGCAACGGCCCGAATTATTCATTGAGCCAGCTTGTTCGCTACGCGCTGCAACTCGGGACGATCGGTTTCGGCGGACCGGTGGCGCTGGTCGGATACATGCATCGGGATCTGGTGGAACGCCGGAAGTGGATTAGCGAAGCAGAATACAAAGAGGGGCTGACACTGGCGCAGTTGATGCCTGGTCCTTTGGCAGCCCAACTTGCGATTTATCTCGGCTATGTCCACTACAGTGTGATCGGGGCAACTCTGGTGGGGATCGCCTTTGTGCTGCCATCGTTCCTGATGGTCCTGGCATTGGGCTGGGCCTATGTGGAATTTGGAGGCATCGGCTGGATGCAGGCGGTGTTTTACGGTGTCGGTGCCAGCGTGATTGGCATCATCACCATCAGCGCCTACAAGTTGACTCAAAAAACGATCGGCAAGAGTTTACTGTTGTGGGCAATTTACCTGATCAGTGCGGCAGCGACGATCATCACCGAGAACGAGAACATCCTGTTGTTTCTGGGGGCGGGCGTCATTGTCTGGTTTGTCAAAACACCACCCTGGCGTCGAGCACCGACAAATGTCGCTGCGAGTTTTCTGCCACCGCTGGCGGTATTGCCTGCCGTCAAAGTACCGCTCAACGAACTGCTGATTCAGATCGGTCTGTTCTTTACGAAGGCAGGGGCATTCGTGTTTGGCAGCGGGTTGGCGATCGTCCCGTTTCTTTATAGCGGCGTGGTGAAAGAGTACGGATGGTTAAATGACCGCGAGTTTCTCGATGCCGTTGCCGTCGCGATGATTACGCCGGGCCCCGTCGTGATCACGGTCGGGTTTATCGGCTACATCGTTACGGGACAGGGGGCTGATTTCTGGAGTGGTTTTGCAGGGGCGTCTGTCGCGGCGCTGGCAACGTTTCTGCCGTGTTATCTTTTTACAATCATCCCCGCCCCATACTTCAAGAAGCATGGCAAACGGCCGGGGATTGTGGCGTTTGTCGATGGTGTGACGGCCGCTGCAGTGGGAGCAATTGCCGGAGCCTGTATCGTGCTGGGACGTCGAACAATCTTCGAAAGTGGATGGACACCAGAAATCCCCAAGATCGTATTGCTGCTGGTGACAATCGGGCTGCTGCTGAGATTCAAAAAACTTCCAGAACCCGTCATCGTGTTAGGAGCCGCCGTCCTGGGTTTGATCATTTTCCCGTTCGTTCGAGCCTGAATGGGAGGGTCATCTGGTGAAGCCCTGGTTATTGCTGGTCTATCGAATTCCCCGTGAGCCGACTGCTGGACGAGTTTTCGTCTGGCGCAAGCTCAAACAACTGGGTGCAATTGCCGTTCAGGATGCCATCTGGGTCATTCCACAGACACATCGGACTCGGGAACAATTTCAGTGGCTGGCCGCAGAGATCACGGAACTGAAGGGTGAGGCGTTCGTGTGGGATGCCGACCAGATATATGCGACGGATGCGGAATCGTTACGCCGACAATTCACCGAACCTGTCGAAACGGAATACAGTGAAATCCTCGCCGCGGTGAAGAAGAAATCGCCTGACCTGCCGTCACTGTCGAAGAGATTTCAGGATGCTCAGACGCGTGATTACTTCGCATCGGAACTCGGTCGCCAGGCACGGGAAAAGTTACTGGCTGCGGCAGAATGGAGTCCATGATGAAGTGGGT
>CAIWEX010001331.1 GCA_903911795.1 uncultured Schlesneria sp. | reverse complement strand
TGGCGATGGGCAATCCAAAAGAACGAGATCAAATGGACTCGCTCGAATGGCGAGATCTGGAATCTTTCGTTCGCGGTGGATTCCACGAAATCGCCGAAAGAGATCGACTTCACATTTCTCGACGGCCCTCACAAAGGCGAGAAGTGCCTGGGAATGTTTGAGTGGGGTGGCGTAAATCGGAAGATGCTGCAGATCAGCCTGCAGGATCCGGGAGCGAAGGTTGCGCGACCGAAGTCGATCTCCATGACCGGAGGCGGTCAGACCTCGCTGATCTTCCTTCAGCCGATTGGAGCGAATGAAGCCGAGAAGGAATTGGCGTCGTTTCAGGGAACGTGGTGCTTTGACGTCCTGCAGTTCGCAGACTGGCCTCAGCCAATCGGGATTGGGACCGACAGCAACGGACGCAAAAGTGAGAAGCGGATGGTGGTGAAGGGGAATCAAATCTCCTGGACCGACAGGCAAGGCAACGCAATCGTCGCCGAGTTCACGATTGACCCATCGCAGACCCCAAAGCAGATCGACTTAACGTTTCTCACGGGTCCCAACCGGGGGGCAAAGTCGATCGGAATCTACGAACCTCAGAGGGGCAACGACGCGTACCGGTGGCTCTGCATGACACATCCCGGATCCGACGCTCCACGTCCGATCGATGTCTCTGCTTCAAGCCTCAAGAAGCAGTCGATGATTGGAATGTATCAGGTCGCGCCACCTGAAAAACCATCGAACGCGAGAGCACTCGAACGATTCCAGGGCGTGTGGAACATGACTCTCTGCGATTCGGCCCTGCCTACTTTTGGTGCCACTCAACAGGAAGCATCGAAATGGCAATGGACGATTAGCGGCGATGAAGTTCTCTGGAACCGCCAAGGCGAAGTGTGGAAATTGAAACTTGATGTCGATCCCTCCAAAAGGCCCAGAGAAATCAACCTCACTTACCTCAGTGGCCCGTTCCAGGGTGTGAAGTGCCAGGGAATGTACGAATTTGGTGGCGTAGATGAGCAGAGTTTCAATATCTCCATCCAAGATCCCGGGGCGAATGTTCAACGACCAAAAGCTATCGAAATGCGGGGCGGTGGAAAGACCTCGCTGATCTTTCTTCGTCCAGCTAAACCAAGTGACGCTGAAAGACAAATCGGTGCGTTCCAGGGAACGTGGACTCTTCGGAATTTCGATACCGGCACGAACAATGGCGGCACTTCATGGCCACTCCCCCAGGGAAAAGGCCCTGACAAATCAGGCGAAGGAAGTGAACTCCGGTGGGTAGTGAAAGGAAACGAAATCACGTGGGTCAGCCCTGATGGCCAGGAAATCAAAGCATCGTTCACGTTTGACCCAGAGAAGCGTCCGAAGCAGATCGACCTCACGTTTCTGAGCGGTCCCGATAAAGGCGAGACTTGCCCCGGCATCTACCAGCGTGGCGATTTGGACGAAAACATTCTCTGGCTCTGCATGGCGGACCCAAAGTCAAAGTCCGTCCGCCCGAAGAATTTCTCATATCAATTTGGCGAAGGTCGTTCGGTACTTTCACTCTATCAGTACAACCCGGGGAGCAGTGATCGCGATCGAGCCGGCACCCAACCGAAGTCGGAGTCGGACAGTGTCTCGTCCACAGTCACAGAACCAAAGCCGTCAGGCGATGATGCCTCGCGCCGAACCCAAAAGCGAGATAAGTATTCGGCCACGTTGCCGAACGGTGATGAGGTTGAATTGGTGAGTGTCGCATACGCGGTCGCTTCACACGCGGACGGGAACAGGAAACGGAAGGAGGTGGAGTGGTGGAGAGCGGATGGAACGAAGCTCGACGGAACACCTCCGTTCAAATTGTCTGATGTTTGGGTCAATGCGGATCAAGCAGACTTTCGCGAGTTTGCGTTTCGATTGAAACGGTCTGAAGACATAATTCCGTTTACGACACTTGTCACTTGGACTCCGCGCCCAAATCGCGGTAGTGGTGGAGCGACAGGATCGGATGCAGGCTTCGTCAACGTCAACTTGCAACATGTCGCTGGCTTCAAAGATCAGACGCCGGTGAACGTCCACTTTTTCTATTCGAACCTGCCGACTCAAGGAGCGGGTGTCATCGATATCGATGGTAAGATGCCACCCTTGCCTCAGGCCAACTCCGGGAACGTGTTGCGAAAAATCGAATCGTTGCGAAAGTTGATTCAAATCGTCGGTGTGGAGAAAAACAAAGATGAAACGATTCTCCGATTCCAGACGCCGCCGTATCACTCCGAACTGATGGACGTGAACTTCGTTGCCATCGACATTAACGGAAACGTGCACGGTGCCGACCGCTGGCACAACACGCCGATCGAAAATCGCCAAGTCTTCAAGCTCCCCGCCACAGAGATCAGCCATTTCGACATTCGGCTGAAGTTGATGACGCACAAAATCACCTTTGAAAACGTGTCGCTCGTGCCGGGGCAGAAGACCGACGTCAGGGTGAAAGTCGAACCGATCCCCGAAGGGAAGTTCGGCAAACTGCCAACCGAGACGGCAGAAATCGCGGAAATGGAGAAAACAGTCGGGCTCGAATTCCTGAAGCTGTATCCAAAGCTGAATGGCCTGTCGCTCAGCATGACCGAGTCACAGTTTCTGGAGTTCGCCCGTCAGCAGGAGTTGAAACCTCGCAAGAGCATCGACGGAGACAAGGTCACGCATCACACCTTTCTCGGCGATGGTCACACGCTGATCGTGATGTTCGACGAGGAAGCGAAGTGCAGCGTCATTCAACGAGTGCGGAGCGAAGAAGCAAAGCAGCACGTTGCGGAAGTCCGGTTGGTCGGAGGTCCGAAGAGCGAGCCACTTCCAAAAGTGAAAGTCGAGTTCACGAGCGGACATGGCAGCGATCAAAAATCGTTTGGGACATTCACAACGGATGATGCAGGCT
>CAIWEX010001330.1 GCA_903911795.1 uncultured Schlesneria sp. | reverse complement strand
CGGCAACATTGCGGGGCGACTGGCAGCACGGCTTGCGGGAGTTCCTGTCGTCATTTCCGGGATTCGCGTAGCAGAGCGCCGCAGCCCCTGGTACGGGCGTCTGGATCGGTGGACGAATGGCCTGGTCGATCACAATGTCTGCGTCAGTCAGGGGGTCGCGGATTTTGCAATTTCCGAGACGAAACTGAAGCCCGGCAAGGTCTCTGTCATTCCCAACGGAGTTGACTTCCGACTGTTTCACGATGCGATTTCAGCAGATCGTTCACTGCTGGGGCTGAAGCCTGTCGATCCGGTTGTCATTACTGTTGGCAGGTTAGAACCGCAGAAGGGCGGCGTTCATTTCCTCGATGCTGCTGCGATCGTCCTCAAAAAAGTGCCGAATTGCCAATTCCTGATTGTGGGAGATGGCCCGGACCGGAAGTCTCTGGAATCGCATGCCGCTGCATTGGGGATCGCCGCTTCGGTCACATTCACTGGGGCTCGCCCTGATGTCCCTGAGCTGTTGAAGGCAAGCGACGTGTTTGTGTTGGCATCATTGTGGGAAGGCATGCCTAACGCGCTGCTGGAGGCGATGGCGGCGGGGTTGCCGGTCGTGGCGACGGCTGTCGAAGGCTCGAGCGAAATCGTTACTAACGACGTGAATGGACTGCTCGTTGAGCTCCGAAATGGGGGAGATCTTGCTCAGGCCCTGATCCGGGTATTGAACTCGCCGAGCGACTGCACCCGATTCTCTGCCGCAGCGCAACAGACTGTGCAAAAAGACTTTACGGATGATTCTGTGGTCGCTGCGTACGACAAATTGTACTCGCGCTTGCTGAATCTTTAGTAAGTTCTCTCGTCACGAGTCACTTTTGAAGATTTTTTTCAAAATCTTCAATCTCTTATCTGGCAAGAGGCTGCGCTGCAATATGCCCCCTCATCCCGCCCCAACGCATAACGTCATGCTTGATTCACGCTGAGCGATTGGTAAAGTCTCGCCTCCGTGGGGAACAGTGGGGAACAGTGGTGACAAATGGCCCTGACGGGAACATATCTGCGAACTTTGGACGAGAAGAAGCGACTCGCTCTCCCCAAGCGATTGCGCGACGATTTCGGGGATCCGGAACTGACCAGTCTGATGGTTGCTCCGGGGACCGAGAAATCGCTAGTAGTCTATTCACCTCAAGGGTTTGATGCGTTTGCCGCAAAGCTGGCGTCGGGAGCCAGCCACCAGAACTACGTACGTTTGTTTTATTCGTCCGCCGAGAGAGTCGAACTCGACGGACAAGGAAGAATGCGGATTCCAGAGCGATTGGCGGAATACGCAGGGTTGAGGAAGGAAGCCTATTTGCTGGGGGTCCAGGACCATGCCGAATTGTGGGACAAAGAGGCATGGGATTCGTTCGTAAGTCGGCATACGCCGGCATTCGACGAACTGGCACTGAAGGCAATGGGAGGTTAGTGACCGAAGGTAGAGATCGCAGCGAATTCTGAGAATGCAGTCAGGTTGACTCGATGGATTGATGACGCCAACTGCAATTTCAGCAGACCCAACAACAGGAGACATTCCGGGTACAGGGAAGAGCGAACATTCGGAGTCGTCGCTTGGCCACCGGGCTATGCGGTCGAACAAGGCGGGCACGGAAGCTGATGCCTTGAAGTGGGGGGTCTCGCGGCAGCTTGACCCACCGCAGTCATTCGCCAATGGCGATGTCGCTGGGAGGGAATGGATTCCCTACCCGCGGCGAATGACTTACGGTGACACGCAAGTCCTACTGGCGAAAGTCATTGTGGCACTGATCACAGCGTTTTTTAACCTTCTCCACGGCCGCAGCACGTCGCGGACTGGAATCCGCCGGAGATCGCAATTCACCTTTGATGATGTCTGCCAGTGCATCCAGATCGGTCGCAATTTCATCAAAGCCGGGCCGCATTGCGTCGGTCACATCAGCCAGCCGGGCTGCTTCGCGAAACTGCTCTGCCACATCGTAAGCGGTCGTCAACTGCATGGTAATTGTTGTCGAGTTTCGATCGACAACTGGCACGGCGACGCGATCCCACATCCGGTCAATCTCAGACATCGTCTTGGCCAGCGGAGGAACGTGCGACACTTCGGGCAGATCTGACTTCGCAGCCTTCAGTTCAGCCGGAGTTGGATAAGCCAGGTTTCGCACACTCTCGTATAGGCCCTGGTACTTGTCAGCCGTACCGATCACTT
>CAIWEX010001329.1 GCA_903911795.1 uncultured Schlesneria sp. | reverse complement strand
CGCGGAGCGAACCACGACTATCAACTACGCAAGCCTTACCGTTCAAAATATCACCACCCGCGTTGGGTGGCGCTGTTGCTTGGACTGATGCTTTTGATGGCGTCCTCTCCGACCTTCGCGGCCGAACGTTATGCGGCCCTCTTCAGCGACGGGGCGCGAGTCGAAGAAGCCGAGGTTCGCGAATGGTTTGAACCCGCATCCCCAGCGAAGATCCAGGGAAAGCTGCTGTTCGACGTAAATAATCCGGTCCGCTGGATCATTGATCGGCAGCAGTCCGCGGCCATTGATGCCCCGATGTATGTCGAGTTCCAGGGGGGTGATCGGATTGCTGGTGAGGTGATGGCGTACCATGCGGGTTCGGGGAGCTCGTATGAATCGTTGCCCGCTCATCTGACGGTTCGACCACTTGTCGACCTTCAGCCTCCCGATGATCCGCAGTTGGGAGAAATCCGAGTTGGCGTCGAATGGTTGCGGCGTGTTGTTTGGCAGAAATCTTCCTCAGAAGAATATCGCCCCGGAACTGTCTGGCTGCGCAGCGGGGGTCTGCAGCCGTTTCGCACACTCCGATGGTCTGACGGTGGAATCACTCTGCTGACAACCGACGGGGTCAAAGAGCTGTCGTTTGCCGATCTGGCAGAAATTCACTTTCCGAAACTGGATCCCTGGACCAGTTACTATGAACAACTGGCCGTCCTGACACCTCAACTCAAGTCACGCTTGATGCAAGTGGAGACGGCCGACGGAAGTCGCTGGACCACGTCAGTCGAACGCTTCGTAGCCCGGCATCATGGGGATCGCAATCGTCCCGAACAATGGCTGCAATTCTTGCAGCCGGCGTGGAGTCTCGATCCTGTCTGGATTCGCTATCGAACCATCCGAGCCTGGCGTTTCCATGCAGCGACAGATGTGCCGATGTCGAACTTCTTGCCTGTCGATGTTAAACGGCAATCGGTATTTGGATCTGGCTGGAACTGGCGGACCAATCAGAATGTGCAGCGAGGTCCGTTGCAGTCAGCAACACAAGAATTTGGCTGGGGGTTTGGCGTTCAAGCCTCGTGCGATCTGACATTTGAATGGCCCGAAGCGGCTCGCGCCTGGCGGACTCAATATGGTCTTGATCGGACGGCCGGGTCTGGCGGGTTTGCTCGATTGTCATTTTCTGTCGGAAATGGACAGGTGATCGGACCTCAACCGAATCTGCAGGGTTCGCAATTTGTCGGCGATACGGGTTGGTTGCCGCTTCCGACCCTTCAGCCCGAGCAACGTCGACTACTCATGCGAGCCGACATGGCTCATTCGGACCGCCCTCCTGAAGCCGATCCCTTCGACGTTCGTGATGCTGTGAACTACTACGAACCCGAAATTCGACTGGACCCGGCGATACTGGCGACAGAGGTCTCGTCACGAGTCACTGCTCGTGTTGCCGGACTGCAGGGCTGGACGATTTCAGCAGGCGACTCGAAGTCGCTGAAGGTGATCAATTCACTCGATGCAACCTATGCTCGTGATCCGCAATTCCGGCCGACGACCGGGACGGCCGACCGGTTCTATAATCTGACTCGCAAATTGAAAATCGGTCCACAGCAACGCTGGGTCTCGATCGTGGCGAGTCGTTTTGCTGATGCCACCCCTACGTCAATCCAGGTCAGGCTGGATGACCACACCGTCGGTGAATTTGACGTCCCGGTCCGAACGGCCCAGACTGATCCTGATCCGATTTTGATCCCCGTCCATGACTTTCAGGGAAAGACCATTCCTTTGGAACTGGTCGTCTTCCCCACGGATGACAAATCACTGGTCGACTGGAGAGGAGTTGCGGTCACCACTGAGCGTCCTGGAATCCTGACAATCTTTGAAGATGAACCATCGTTTGCATCGCAACTCAATCGTGGCATGGGAACGGTGGAGATCACTAACGACAAGCCGTTCTCGGGAAATGTCAGCCTGAAGGTGACACCCGATGCAGGCGACAATGCGCGGATTGAACGGCTGGATGCAACGATTTCCGATCAGCCGAAACTGGGTCAGTACCGGTACGTCCTGTTTGCTTGGAAGCAGGCGACGGGGAATCGAGTCCAGATTCAATTCGCCAACGACGGCCGCCTGGGTGAACAGATTGCGCAGATAGGACTGCGAGCGGACCAGTTGCGAGGGAAACCGGCTCGAGCCCGCAGCCGTTTCGATGGCCCTCCAGAGGATCGGGGTCTGCGACACGGTTTTGCCTACGATGCAGGAAGCCAACCTCAAACGGCAGGTGCTCCGCTTCGATTGTTCGGTGCAATGCCCAAAGACTGGCAACTACAGATGCGAGATCTTTACGGTGACTTCGGTCAGTTTAATCTGACCGGCCTGGCACTCAGTTGTATCGGCGGTGAAACCGCGTGGTTCGATCATATCTATCTCGCGCGGACTCCGGCCGATATGGAATTCGCCAGAACCCGCCTGGTGAATCCGATCCCTGCACCTCCGGCGATTGACCCCAGTCTGCTGGATCAGGCATTCGTCAAAACCGACTTTGGCCGCGTTCTGGCACCCTTCACGACTCATTTTTCGACATCGGAACTGGCACAAGGTCTGTACCGATTGAAGGAACATGCCGGCCAGACAGATGTCCTGCGGATGTATCCCAACGCCCAGGACAAGCCTGCGATCTTGCGAGCTGGATTAACACTTCCCAAAGACAAGCCTGCCATGCTGGATATGCGCGTTACGCATTATCTGATGGCAGACTGGCTGCTGGTGGTGAAGATCAATGGGGAAGTGATCCATCAGGAACTGATCGACCAGAAGCTGACGACTCCACAAAAGGGCTGGGCCAACATTCAGGTCGACCTGACAAAATTCGCCGGCCAGAAGGTCTATGTCGAAGTGCTGAACCAGTCGAACAACTGGTCCAACGAATTTGTTTATTGGAAGCGGCTGGCGATTGTGGAGAAGTAGTGAACTGCTTGTGAGCAAGGGAACTGTCGCATCTCCGAAAGTAGGGTGAGACAAGCTCGCTTCGAGCGCCGGCCACCATCTTCGTCGGTGTGAATGCGTTTTGCTGTTCTGCAATGGTGGGCCTGCGCGGCGAAGCGCCGCTGGTCCCACCCTACTTTTGCTAGTCACAACTTCGCCGTTCGGGCACATTGAATTCTCCCGAGCCTGCTTGCCGCTATGCCCATTCCGCGACAAACGCGTCAAAGCTGTCGTATTCCCTGGAAACATTCAGTGTTTCGTGGTCGCGGATGTACACACCCGAATCAAATGAATCGGCATCAAGGCAAAAATAATTGCCGCAGCCGTCGTGACCAATCGCCACCAGGTTACTACGCCAACCCTCATCGCCATATTCTCCCGCCCGAAAAGCGGAATTGATCGCGATAATTGACTTAGCGTCATTGTGTATCGGTTCGGCGAACTGACCTGCCAAAGCAGCTTCCTTGTAGGGCTGCGGCAACACGACATCGAGATGAGCCTCAATGCTTGCGATTTCCTCTTGAGTCATTTTGAACTCGCAGGCGACTGTTGATCGGAAGAACGTCCACGATCACTGGGCCACCGGAGTGATCGTTCCATTCAAAACACGCGATGTCGGCGGTTCGGCGTGCATCGTGCTGTTATGCCGAATTGTTGCCTACGGATCACGTTTTGATCTTGAATGTTTTCTTTTGTTTTACACCGCCGTCCTTGTCGTACGTGATCCATTCGCCAACCTTGTTGCCATTTTCATACGAGCCTTCGTCGCAGAGTTGGCCGTTCTCGTAGTATCGTTTCCAAAGTCCGATCTGGACGGAGTTCTTGAACGCGCCAGCCTGTAACGGTTGACCGTTTTCACGCCACCATTCCCAAGGCCCGTCAAGTTCGCCTGCAACGTATTTGCCGACGGCCTTGAGTTGTCCATTGCGCAAGTAGAATTTCCATTTCCCATGTCGTTTTCCGTCTTTGAAGCGTCCCTCGCCAGATATGGTTCCGTCGGCAAAAAATTCCTTGTGGGGTCCGTCAGGCACCGTCTTCGTTTGCTTTTTCATGTGGTACTCACATCACGATTGGCGATCACGTCGCAGCTTCGGTTTAATAACAGCGGGGTGGAATTGAAATGTGAATGTTCTCGATCCCCTGTGCCTTCACCAACTTCAAGCCACGGGAATTGGATGCGTAGACATCGTAGACAGAGCGAAATGCCTCGGAGAGACCAACGGGCTTCCGATCGGTGCAGTTTGTTGGCGCGTCAGCCAACAAACTGTCAGCTTGAGCGCCTAGTTCAGTTCTGATGGTAACTCGGCCCCAATCGTGGGTCTACTGAGTTCTGGCTCAATGGTCGGCGTGCGGATATCGGTGCCGCGCCGATGCCGCTAACTTATCCGCACAGGGTGCCCCAACGGGGTAAACAACTCGTCGAGTTGCGGCCGGGTAAGTCAATCCAGACGTCCATAGCGGCGTCTGGGCCACCCCCGCCGAAGTGGTGATAAAGTGTAACGCGTTGTTCGCCGTGACTGATCGGCTTTTTGACCACGAAGGTCACGATGAGCACGAAGGATCGAAGGAAGAAACTTGTGATCCTGGGTACTCGTAGCGTCGGTAAATCTCAAAGATGCAAACGATCATTCCATTGAAAAGCTCGTCGAAACTAGGCTTCGTGCTCTTCGCGCCCTTCGTGGTGAATCATTCCTGGGAGAATGGGCGATCCCGATCCGATTCAGGTTAACCGTAGCGCCACCAGGGCCCGTCGTTGGTCAGCAAAGACCACCTTCACCCGATTTACGCGATTCCGCCTCGACAAGAAGACGTGAGAATAACGCGGCTGTGTTGTCACAGAGCCTGTAGCAATGCCCCTGCAAACCAAAGGATTTATGAACTAGTCCATCGGAGACATAGGGGATCGAACGTGATTCGCCTTTCCGGTTCACCAATCTCACGGTATCAATCAGCACTGGCGGAACAACACACGTTATGGAAATGGGGCTGCCATTCCCCATAGCCGCCTCGTAGATACAGTCGTGTGGCGCGCGGTGCCCGAGTTCTGGCTGTTTGGTTTCCAATTGTTGCGTCAGATCAAACAAGTTCAGCCTGCAAAGTTGTTCTGGAAGCTGGAGTACGTCCTTGAGGTATTGTTCTATCGGGATGATGGATTCAATTTCGAGCTGGCCGATAATATGCAGGGTCTTCCTGGTCACGGTTATGGGGAAGAGCACATCTCCTGCCTTTGCACCGTAAATGGTCGGCGCGGGAAATGAACTGTGGCCACCACCAAACACAACCTTCAACGGAGAGCCGACATCTCCTGCCTTTTTGATGCGCGACACATAGTCCATCGGCCAGTATGTGGTGAATGCAGTGCTCATAGGAACGCCACTCGCTCTTGACAGGTTAGTAACGGTTGCCGCTTTGGCTACCGGGGTGACGAAGTAACAGGAAGTTTTGAAAGCTTTAAAAGGTGGTAAACTTCACGTCGCATTGCGACCTGGCGAAGGCGCTCCAGTCCGAGCAACGCTGCCGCATGTCCATTCCACTTGCAACTTTGGTCCTTCAGACTCCCAGCAACGACGTAAAAAAGGACACAAACTCATCGCCGCCAGCCAGCCGAGAGCATTCGTCGAGCACAATCGCTGCCGCATCCATGTCGTCACAGTATGCGTCATCAGTCGCACACATTTCGAAATACTGATCCAGTTTTTTCATAGCAGCGACGAACGATGATTGATCTTTGGCAGCGCGGCAGACGACTCGATTCTCCACTTCATTGTCGTACACACACAGTGAACCGTCGTTCGCAAGGCAAAGGCCGTCCACTTCCATGATGCCCAAGAATACGGTTGACTCCGGCAGAGGGTAGTAGGGAAAGTGTTCGGCCGCTTCGTGGGTCGGCGCAAACGTAATCATGCCAATTTCGCGTTTTTCGGATTGCCATCGTGCGATTTCTGGATCAACTGATGGCGACATGCAAGTGTCCCTGAGCGTGGGTGTGAGTGTGTGGCATATCTATTATGAGACGGAATCTTTCTCTTCTGGAAACTCGCCATTTCCGTCTTCGCTGGCAAGAATTCCGTCTGTACTGTCGAATCGCCCGCCTATTTCAAGGACGCTCGCAAGAGTCATTTGTGGGTTGATTGGCCGAACGCGTTGACACGCTGAATTTTCGGCGTGTGAGCGACAGCTGTCAATGACTCGATCTCGCCAAATCACAGAAACATCCGAGTGACACAGATTCGCGCCGCTTGAATACGAATGGCACTATGGACTTCGTCGCGTGTTTCCATCCCATTCGTCATCACCAAGCATGCATTCCATCCATGTTCTGTAATCCTCCAGAAACTCATCTCTGGGATTTGGCCCTTTGGCCTCATCTTCTGCAGCCTGGTTTGCAGCCAGAGCTAGTGCATCAAGCTCCTCTGCAGTTGCATCAGCAAGTATACCTGCAATAGATTCGAGTGCGTCAACGTCATCGTCGTCATCGTCCGTCTCGCGCAGGTTAAGATATGTCACTGCGTAGACCAGGGCCTGTGCAAGCGAAGTTGTTTGTTTTGACATGCCAATCTAGATCTCGCTATTTTAGTAGAACGTTTCAAGGTAAGGTGCAGTTTGTTGGCGCGTCAGCCAGCAAACTGTCGTCTTGACCACCTGGTTCAGTCCGGATGGTAACTCGGCTCGAAGCGTGGGTCTACTGATTTTTGGCTCAATGTTCGGCGTGCGGACATCGGTGCCGTGCCCATGCCGCTCGGCTCATCTGTACAGGTGGCCCCGACGGTGTAAATCTCTCGTCGAGTTGCGGCCGGGTAGGCCAACCGGGGTGCGCAATTGGATTGCTCCGAGATCATATGGGCTGCGTTCACAAGAGGTGCTGGTGGCAAGCATACGCGACCTTGTTTCTGGTAAACCCAGACGTCCAATGCGGCGCGTGGGTCACCCTCGCCGAAGTGATGATAAAGTGTTACGCGTTGTTCGCAGTGACTGTTCGGGTTTTGACCACGAAGGTCACGATGAGCACGAAGGGACGGAAGAAAGAGATTTGTGATCCCGGGGGCTCGCAGCGTCGGTAAATCTCGAAGGTG
>CAIWEX010001328.1 GCA_903911795.1 uncultured Schlesneria sp. | reverse complement strand
TCACGACCGTTGCTGCTGATGTCAGAGGGGTCCAGGGTCAGGTTATGAGTGGAGACGGTCGTCAGGACATGGTGAACCCCGTCACGAGCGTTCTGCTTAAGCTGGCTGTCGATAATGCTGATCGTTGACTGGTTGCCATTGGAACCGAACAGGCCGATACCATCGATACCGTTCCCATTGAGCTGCGAAGCGGTGACATTGAAGACTCCCGTTCCGCCGGATTGCGAGAAGAGAATCCCGTCGCCGTTGACGCTGTTGTTAAACGTCCCACCGACGATGTTTCCGGCGAAGTTGGCATTGTTCAGCAGGGTGATCGCCAAGTTGTCGAGACCGTTGCCGCTGGCCTGCAGAGGCTGGTTGCCGTCGGTCGCGGTCAGAGTGACAGCACCACCGTTGCCGTTGATATCAATCCCGCGGCCAGTGTTGTTGTTGGCGGTGACCTTCAGGAAGCTGGCATTCAAATTCTTGTTGGTTTCGGACAGGAAAATCCCGCCGCCAACGTTACCGCTGGTGTTAACGTTCTGGAACGCAGCATTCCCTGAGGTGTTGACCAGGTTGATCCCGCGACCACCGTTTCCGGTGATGTCCAGGTTATGCAGGTTGGCATTGGTAACACCATTGCCGAAGATCCCGTCGCCCGCCGAATTGATGATGTGGAAGCCAGTGACTTCGTTGTTGTTGGCGAGAGTGACTGCATTGCCGTTCGGATTGCTGACATACGGGTAGTTCCCGCTGCCATCCAGGCCGGGCAGAGTAAAGTTGCCGTTGACGGAACAGGCACCGTACGAGGCGAGCAGCGGAATCGGAGCGATGCTGCCCCCTTCTCCCACCAGGATCTGGTTGTCAAACAGTTTCATAGTACCGAGATAAGGATTGGCGGCGGTGGAGGTCCCTCGATCAACGAGGATGATGTCGGCACCGGCAATACCATTCGGATGATTGAAGCTGTTGAACGGGTTGTTGAACGTTCCGTCGCCACCACCTGGGGTCGGCGTCTTCAAGTCATCGATGAACGAAACGAAGTAGGGCTTGCCGGTCGTCGGATTAACCGCGACCACGTCTGTGTTCTGAGCGGTGCCGTACTGGCTGACCGCAACCTTCCAGTTACGTTCCCAGGGGGCCAGCATGCGTTCGCGAGTCGAGAAGTTCGGGAAGTAGCGAGTCGGCTTGAATCCCGAGAACATGAATTCGACTGTCGCATTGACGTTGGTACCCCAGATCTGGTCAGTCGTGACCTGGACACCAAGCTTCAGGTCATCGCTCACAAATGCCGCCATCCGACCACGGAAGCCGAAGGTGTCATTGGCAACCGTATTCGGAATTGGAGCATCAACCTTCACTGGTGCAACTTGAGCACCGCGGTAGTAGTACATACCGCCGTAGAATCGCAACCACGACAGTTGCTGCATCAATGGCATGCCGAATTCGGCGTCCATCCCGCTCATCGCTGTTTCACGCAGAACTCCTTGTTGACCATCGAATACGATGCTGTTTCCGGAGAAACGCGGATCACCAGTCACACAGAGTGCAGCTCCATTAGACAGGAACTTGTCCTGAGTCCCGGGAACGTAGTAAACGTTCATTCGGGCGTCCCAGTACTGTCCCAATGTTTCCAGGCCGAATGTCGCCTGGTGGTAGGTATTGTGATAGGAGCTCTGGTCGACATCGATAAACGCTGCCGCACCGAAGATCCGGTCAACATTGTCGAAGTAACGTCGGCCAATCAGGCCCGCGTTGCCCCCGACAGTGCTGTTGTTACCAAGCATCAGGCGGATGTCCGGTGCCAGGATGGTGTTGTCATCCGTCCAATAGGGGATGAATGCCCCCAAGTTGGAGTAACTCCCCTGGTAACCGACTCCGTCACCCGTCATGTGACGGAGTGTGAAGTAGGTTCCCGGACCAGGGGTCACCCCCCCGGTCAGGCTGAGTTGCGACTGGTTATACGAGGCCGTGCCGGCCGTGTCTGACTGTGGATCCCCAGACTGGGAATAGACCGCGCCTGTGAATGTGAACGACAACAGGCACAGCAGACTGACTTTCAAACGATGCATGGACGCCTCTCTCCACCAGAACTGGCTTGGGTGACTCCGTCCCGTGGGCTCGCATGAGCCCTAGCCTCAAAACTCGCACGACATCCGCCGATTCCGACAGCGCGGACAATGACGAATGTAGTGCGTCTCCTCGTAATTCGGCTATTTCTGTTTGTCAGGATGAGATGAACCTTGCGGGTTTTGACGGTTATCGGGACGTTTTTGGGGATGTCTTCGATGCGAACAGCAGACATTGCCGATCACGGCGACGTTCAGGTGCGTGGTTTGGGCAAAGTCTGCGGGGAGCCGGCGTGGCTGGAGAAATTGTCTGGAAGTGTTGTAAGGTGTTTCATAGAATAATTTTACGGTAATAATTCGGTCTCGTTTGGTCATCACGCAAAAGGACCGTTAATGGCCGAATGCAGGTCCCAGAGACCGTTTTGGCAGCTATTGCCGAACTCGACGCCTTTTTTGAGTTCGCCTTAAGAAAATGAAGCTGCCATAATCCGAAGCAGTTTTGAAACGGTAGAAATCGCCGATCATCGCGGCGAAAAGTCCGCACGCAGCCTCTTTTTTCCGGGTTCAACCTTGCCAATTCAGCGCGGCTTGTGCCCTACGTCAGCGGTACACCATCGCCGCATAGTGCAGAAGCAAGTGTCCATCGAGGCAAGTTCGGTGGGGGCGGGAACAGGGGCTGTACTGAAGTCTTACGAAGGACGTCCGGGATATTTACGAAGCGATCGTTATCCACGCCGAGTCTGGAATCAATGTCGACATTCAACCGGGGCTTCCCTTTGGTTTAGCCCTGGCCACCGTGTCGCTTCCGCATTTCCAGTAATGGGATCAAGCGGACAAACCAGCCCTCTAATCACGGGTTCACAAAATCGTCAGTTTACATTCTGCTGACGACATGCGAAGAGGCGAAGGTTGTATTTCTATGCACGTAAATGACTTCTGAAATTAGCGGTTATCAGCGTTCATCAGCGGTGTTTTCGCTGGATGGTCCAAGCTGGCCGTCCTCGGCCTATCTGGGCCGCAACGCAACGAGAAGCAGGCCACCCTGCCAAAAACCCGCCGCGTAAGAATTCGTGAGAGGAATACGACTTCCACTCGAAATCAAGAAAGGCGTTGAATTCTTTTGACCGCAAAACTAGTCTCAACGCTGCCTGTTGTAATAAAACCAAGTTTGGCGAGACACGAAAATGCGGCGGTTGATAGTGGTATTCGCGGTGCTTCACTGCGTTTTCGCTTCGGCTCAGGAGCCTTTCCGTGTTGGTGAGGGGCCTAAGATTGACTCGCGAGCAATGGTCGAGGCGCTCGCGAACCGTAACGCTGCGCCGAAACATGTCGGAACTCGCCATGAGCCCATTTTCGACAGTAAGTTTGATTGGCGCGAAAACGACAGGGCCTGGACAGCACTGAAAATCGTCATTCAAAATGCGGAAGCCGTCTGGCCCGAACTCGTGAGCCACCTCGACGATGTTCGGTATTGCGTCACCTGCAAGTGGTTTTCAGGTTTTACATACGACCGCACCGTTGGCCAGGCGTGTCGCGATGTTATTTTGCGAAACCTCTCGTGCGGATACTTCGAGTCCATATCGCGATTGTTAGTGTACAAACAACCCCATTTGGCCCTGCAGACTCCGCGTTTCCTGCGCGATCCAGCGAAGCTCAAGGCATGGTGCGAAGCACGTCGCGAAAAGAAATTATACGAGCTGCAGATCGAGATTTGTGAGTGGGCAGCAACCGAGGTGGCCGATTCGGAAGTATTTGAGGATGTGAATCTCGACATGAAGAAAGGTTGGATCGCTGGCATCGAGCAGGCCGCCAAATCGTTGCATGAAACGAAAACCGCAGTTCACTGGAACGGCTTCGGACTTGAAGAAGCGATTCCCTATTCCAAAGAAAGTGCCGAAGCGATACGAAAACGTTACCCCAGTGTGTCAATTGACGTGCAGAACCAAAGTCGCGCCACGGTGGACGAGTTGGTCGAGTTCGCAATCATCGTACGAAATACTGGCGATGTTCCGTTGCACGGCGTTCGCGTGAACGCTCAATTGCCGGATCAGTTGAAGCATCGCCTGGGATCGGAAGTCGAGTTCACGATCGATGAGCTACCCATTGGCGGATCAGAAAGTGCCGTATTGCGCGTCCTCGCCCAATCCACCGGACGAGCAACCTGTCGTTTGCACGTCGTGGCTGATGAACCGACGAAATCAATATTCGATCCATTCGATCCAAGGACGGAAGCTGAATTCAAGGCCTCGATCGACGTGGTCGACAGACCGGTTCGTTTGGAATCATCCCGCGTAACAAAGATTGAGCCATCAAGTCCCAAGCTGGTTCCTGCACCAATACGAACGGGCCAAGTGCCGAATTCCAATTACTGCTGCCAGTCGCAGCCGGTGATCTACGAGCCGTGCTTCATCCCCTGAACGCAGCGGATCTCAGCCAGTGCGGCGAGCTACCGCAAGGTGGCCACGCTGCTGGGTGGCGGGGTCTGAC
>CAIWEX010001327.1 GCA_903911795.1 uncultured Schlesneria sp. | reverse complement strand
TGTGATTCGGGTAATCTACATCACCCTCGAAGAGATGGACGACCTGGCCCAGAGGATCGAAACATGAAGTCCTTGGTCGCAATGACGGCGTTTCTTACCATTTGGATTTGCGCCGTTGCTATCGGTGCGGAGCCGTGCTCGGCAACGCAGGCCGCGATCGAAAGAGGACTGCTCGTCCTTGAGCGTGGAGCGGGGGCCTATCCTGGCAACCAATCCTGCTTCTCTTGCCATCACCAGACATTACCAATGCTCGCCATGACAACTGCCCGCGATGCAGGACTCAAGTTCAATCGGGAACTGTTTGATGCGCAGGTGAAGTTTACACGCAAGAGCTTCGACGAGCGCAAGGCTCGGCTGTCTAAAGGCGAACATGTCGGCGGCCGCGCTGCAACCGTCAGCTTCGGCCTTTGGATGCTCAGTCTCGCGGATGAATCTCCTGATGATCTCGGGGCGGCCATGACGGCCTACCTGCTCAGTGTTCAACAATCAGATGGCCGCTGGAAGCCTCCGTCCAATCGACCTCCCCTGGAAGTTTCCTCCGTCAGTTGTACCGTCTTGTCCGCCATCGGGATGAAGCGGTTTGCCTCGCAAGATCAGCAGGAGCAAGTCGCTGCATCTATCACACTTGCCAAGGCATGGCTCGCAACGGCACCACTGGAAGATCAGGAGGACTTGAACTTCGCCTTATGGGGCGAGGTCCTGCTGGGTGGCTTTGAAGCGAGAATGGAACGACTGCGAGATCGTATCCTGGCAGCCCGAAATGTGGATGGCGGGTGGAGTCAACTCCGCACTATGAACAGCGATGCCTACGCCACAGGACAAACGCTTTACGTTCTGGCTGAAGCAGGATTTCCCGTGTCCGAAGCATCCTTCCGCGAAGGAGTCTGCTACCTTCTGGAAACTCAGCAAGACGATGGTTCGTGGCATGTCGTCACGCGATCAAAGCCCGTGCAGCCATGGTTTGATAATGGCGACCCTCACGAGAAAGATCAGTTCATTTCCATCGCTGCAACGGGATGGGCGACAGCAGCTCTGGCGAAGTCAATTACAATCAAATCGGCGGTCACGTCGCCACAGGATGGCCAGAAGCACTGAGTACCATCAGTTCGACGGAAGGTGACGATTCCCAGTCACGGTACGTTTCAATCGGCTGCGGCATCCCCAGGAAATACCCTTGAGCCAGTTCGAACCCGATCTCCGTACAGATCTGCCGTTCACCCAGAGTTTCAATTCCTTCGGCGAGCGGCACCACTCCGATATCTCGAATGGCGTCAACCAGCGTTCGAACGAATCGCTGATGTGAAGCGTCAGCGTGATCCAGGCCTGTGATAATGCTGCGGTCAAATTTCAGGCAATCGGGACGGATTGATGCCAGTTCTGCGATCCGAGCTTGACCGGCTCCAAAGTCATCGAATGCCAGGCCGATGTCGTAATCTCGCAGCAGGGCGCGGAATCGTGCGACACCAATCACGTCGGTCACAGCACCTTCGTGAACTTCGATGATAATTTTCTGGTGCGGCGAAGTTTCGCGCAGGCGACTCACCCACTCCCACGCAGTATCACATTCAAACTCGACCGGGTGCGTGTTCAGATAGATCGGGGGAATCTCATGGAAGTATTGGCTGACCTCGACCCCTTTGCGGCGCATCAGATCGCTCAGGCGAGCTTCCATCTGCAGATCGGCTGCGGCAGCAAACATGCGGCCAGGCGTTTCGAGTCCAATCAGCCGGCTACGTGCCAGAACTTCAAAACCTTCCGTCGCCCCGGTCCCCAGATTGACGATCGGTTGAAAGTAGGGAGTGATCACTTCTTCACGAAGTAACTTGTCGAACTGGACTCGTGCCAGCGCATGGTCACAGAAGTTTTCAGATGCGGTGTTTGAGTCACTCTTGGGGATCGAATGCATCACACGGAAAGCAACATCTGCAAATTGAACGACATCGTCTTCTTTCAGTTCACTGACGTCCGTGATCTGTGTGCCGTTGATAAACGTGCCGTTGGTGCTGTTCAGGTCACGCACAAATAGCCGATCTTCGGCCGTGAAAAGTTCGGCATGCAGTCCCGAGATCGTCGTCCGTGGAACCATCAGCGATGCTTCAGGCCGTCGACCAACACGGAAAGGAACGGGGTCGATCAGCTTTGTACAGCTCTCGCCCGATGAACCAATCTTTCCAACCAGTAGCCATTCTCGCACGTGTCACCTGCTTCCATCTGTCTCCGAAGTTGGGATTTCGTTAGATCGAAACCGACAACGTTGTTTCCCGACCATCAGCCTGAATCTTCAGAGATTGTTCGAAAACTTAGCTTACGAATTGGGGACAAGAATCAACACGATGCCAGAATTCTTCAGAAATCATCGGGGTGTCAGGTACAAAGACATCCATGCTTAAGTCGTCGCCGAAATTAACGATGGAAGCGATTTCACAGCCGATGCGAATCGTGCGATCCGGTTATGACGGTTGGATCAACTTTCTGCTCAATGTCGCACGCAAAAACATGGGTGTCAGGTTGCGAGTCGACTGCGACGAACAGGTGATGTCGCCCGCCGTTTCCGTTCCGTTGCAATTTGGGGACGCTCCGCACGTCGCGAATTAGAAACGTGACCTAGAGTTTATGGACACTACGTGGAGAAGTTCCGCGCCGGTGGAAATTGCCGCCGGAACCGATACCACCCGAGCATGAAGGAAGATCATGACTGCAACCCAGACCGAAAAGCCACTGGAAGTCGATGCCGACTTGCTGGCGCAACTGATGTCGGAAGACACATTTTGCCCGCCTGAACCAAAGTCGATTGCCGAAACCGGCCTGAGCGAACAGTTTGTCGAAGCGCTGCTTTGTCGTAACCTGGCTATGATCGGCGGCAACAGTGGACGCCGGTTGGCGGCTTCGATCTGCCTCCCATTGCGACTGGTCGTGCCGATCCTGGAATCGATGCGAAATCGCAAACTGCTGACGCATGCCGGTACCGCCCCGCTGAACGATTACAACTACGTTTTGACCGAATCTGGCCACGAACAAGCCCGCGGACATCTTCGTCAAAGCGCTTATATTGGCCCCGCACCTGTGCCACTGGCCGAGTATGTTGACTCGGTCGAAGCACAGTCAATCGCCGACGAAGCTCCTTCGCGACAGAAGTTGCTGGATGCCTGTCGAAGCATTTCCGTCGAAACCAAAATCTTCGACTTGCTGGGCCCCGCGCTCAATTCCTGTGCCGGAATGTTCCTGTACGGAGCACCCGGAAACGGGAAATCAACATTGGCACGTTGTGTCACGAGTTGCTTTGGTCAGTCGATCTGGATTCCGCACGCGATCATTGAAAACGGCGAGATTATCAAGTTCTACGATACTCAGTTCCACAAGGCTCTGCCGGAAGAAAAGGACAGCCTGCTGCGAGCAGCAAGTGTCGACCGTCGCTGGATTCGCATCGAACGCCCGACTGTTGTGGTTGGCGGCGAATTGACGCTCGACAATCTTGAACTGCGCTATAATCGGGATCGCAATGTCAACGAAGCCCCTTTGCAGTTGAAGAGCAACTGTGGTTGCCTGTTGATCGATGACTTTGGCCGCCAGCGGATCGCCCCTGGTGAACTGCTGAACCGCTGGATTGTACCGCTGGAATCACGTCACGATTTCCTGACTCTGCCGAGTGGTCGGAAGATTCAGGTCCCATTCCAGCAACTGATCATCTTTTCGACGAACCTCGAACCGGAAGATCTGGTTGACGAAGCCTTCCTGCGACGCATTCCCTACAAGATCCACATGACCGATCCGACTGATCAGGAGTTTCACCACCTGTTCCGTCTGTATTGCGAAAAATTCGGGTGCGAATATCGCAAAGACGTCGTCAATGCCCTGTTGGAAAAACATTATCGGCAGCCAGGCAGAGCCAAACGGCGCTGCCATGCTCGCGACCTGTTGATGCAGGTTCGAAATTACTGTCGCTATCACGGTCTGGAACTCGAATTGCGACCAGAATATCTGGACGCCGCCGTGGAAACGTATTTCGCAATGGTCCTGAAATCCAAGTAAACGCTCACTGCGGACGAGGGTAGCCTAACAATCGACCTCTCGGACGCACCGGAAAATTGACCTATGACCATTCAAGATGCACTCACAAGTGGAACAGCTGTTCCTCAGGAACCGATTCCCGGCTACCGATTGGTAGAACGAATCGGCCGGGGAGGATACGGCGATGTCTGGAAGACATTGGCCCCTGGCGGCGTTCCAAAAGCGATGAAGCTGATCTATGGCGATGACTCGTCCCGGATGGCTACCGAACTTCGCTCGTTGAATCGCATCAAAGACATCCGACATCCGTTCCTGCTGTCAGTGGAGCGGATTGAACAATGTGGAGACGTTCTGGCTGTTGTGACGGAGTTGGGTGAAAAGAACCTGCAGCAGTACTTTCAAGAATGTCGTGGCAAGGGACTGAAGGGAGTTCCTCAGGACGAACTGCTGAATATGCTGCGTGATGTCGCCGATGCCCTCGACTACATCTACGAGGAATACGCGCTGCAGCACCTCGACATCAAGCCTGCCAATCTGCTGATGTTCGGTCGCCGATTGAAAGTGGCGGATTTCGGCCTCGTCAAGAATATCTATGAACGATCCGCGTCATTGGTCCACGGATTGACGCCGACGTACGCCGCACCCGAGATCTTCGAAGGTCAGCCTTCTCGCGCCAGTGACCAATACAGCCTGGCGATCCTTTATCAGGAAATGCTCACCGGGGTAATGGCGTTCAATGGAATGACCGCCGCACGACTCGCAACTCAGCATTTGCGAGAAGCACCAGATCTGAGCTCATTGCCAGCGTCACAACAACCGGTGATCGCTCGAGCCCTTTCCAAAGACCCGATGCGGCGTTATTCGAGCTGTGTGGAACTCGTGAAAGAATTGACGGCAGCGGCAACTCAACAGAGCTCCGCGTCCGCAGTTCCAGTCAATCGGGGCGTGACAGACGTCGAAGGAGCAGCGCGGCAACCAACCGCTAACGTCGGATCGCGGACGCCCGGACCGCTCCCGTCAGCCCCGACTTCCCAGACTCGACTTGGCAGCAATACCAGCCAACCAGGTACAATACCTCCGAGAGATCGTAAGACAGCGCCGATGATCGTCATCGGCGTTGGAGGATCTGCAGGCAAGGTCCTGCAGCACCTGCGACAGCGCATTACCGACCGCTTGTCATCCGTCGACGCACTCCCAGCATTCAAGATGTTATTTCTGGATGTTGACCACGAAGCGTTGAACGAGATCAATCATAATCAGGAGGCATGGAGCGAACTGGAAACGGTGCCAACCCCGCTGCGAAGTTCGGCAGAATATCGTGAGCAGGGACATCTTCATCGGCGCTGGTTGTCGCGAAGATGGTTGTACAATGTCCCGCGCAATCTTCGCACGGACGGACTTCGCCCGCTCGGTCGCCTTGCGCTGATGTCGAATTCCAAACGAGTCATGGCGACAATTCGGTCGGCAATCACAAAAGTCACAGCCGCCAATTCAGGCACACCCCCGCGAATCGTGCTTGTCGCGTCGATTTCAGGAGGTACGGGTAGCGGAATGTTGTTGGACCTCGCCTATGCGGCCCGTACGGAACTAAGGACTGCAGGTTTTCCAAATGCACCTGTCGATGGCGTCTTATTGCATTCCACTCCTGTCGGGGCAGGACGCGATAAAGCCATCTTGAATGCCGTTGCCACCTTGTGCGAACTCGATCATTTCAGCACTCCTGGCAGCTTCTACCCGGGCGAGCAACTGCTGCAGACACCTCCGTTCCACGGAAATAACCAGACCTTCACAACGACTCAATTCTTGCATCTCGGGGAAGACCTGACTGGTACCGACTGGCTGCGAGCTGTCGATAACGTCGCCGAACTGGTCTACTGCCGGCTGCTGACGAATCTTGATGCAACTGTTACGATTCCACCATCACCTCCGACGGGGACTCTCCCCACAATGGACCTTGTCAAGGTTCAGCAAATCGGCGGCTACGCTGGCAATTTCGTGGATGATCTCACGCGGCAGCTTTGCCTCGACATGATTGACGGCTGGTGCGGCTCAGGCGTGCAGACGGAATTTGGAGACCGTCGTCGTACCAGTTCCGCTGCGACACTCGTCATGAATGCGATGGACGACGGGAAGACCGCAAAATGTCAGCAATTGGCGGCTGAATCAGAAGCAAAACTGCTCGCATGTGGCGTTGATGTAGAACAACTCATCGTTCGCGCTCGAGAAATGCTGGAGCAGGAATTGAAGACTCCGCAACGAGACTTCCTGCAAGCACAGTTTCTTCATGTGGCCAAATCGATCAAGGATGACGTACCTGATCATGAAGTCGCACGCCTGGTGATCGCTCATCAGGACCGTGCGATTGGACTCGATTTCGGCGAGCGTCCGACGGAGAACCCACGCAACACATTGTTCGACATGCTCAATTCACGACTGTCATCACAGGCGATGCCGATTGCGGCTCGGTTCATTACCTGGATTTGCGACCTGATCGATCAACCGACGGGAGGAGTTGATGCGGCCCGACACGCTGCCGAAGCAGGGCGTGATTGCCTGCGCGAAATCATCAGCGTTCTGGGCAAGGAAATTCACGAACGACAGATGCAACAGACCGCATCACGAATTCAGTTACTCTCGCCACCAACACCCGAAAATGCGGCCAGGAACACTCGCGGGTGGCTGTCGCGACGTGCCAATCCCCGCGCGGCTCTGGGAGAACAGATGATCGAGCATGGCTTGAGTTCTTTCGAAGAACTCCTGGAAGTCGTCGTTCAATCACAACTGCGGTCGATTGAAGCAAACGTTTTGGCGGTGATTGATCATCTGCTGAACATGTGGCATGAACTGAAACAACTCGGCAAGCGGATGGGGCACCAGAGTTCGGATGTTCCAACCGATCGGGCCGTTCCCTCCACGTATGAACAGTCGTTACAGAAATGGCTGCTGGAATTCCGACCGCGACTGGTTCAGGAACTACGAAAACGTCTTGAACAGGACACTCTCCAGGGCCCGAAAAAACTGCAACGGTTCCTGCTGCAGCGCTGTTCGTACGATGACGCACTTGGTGCACCACTCAAGCAGCACGCGCGACGAGTTGTGCTGCATAGCATCGAACATGTTCTGTGCATCGCCTTGCAAAATCAATCGCGCGCTCTGGGAACTCAGGATCTGCAGATTTACGGGCCTCTCAAAGAAATCCTGCAGGACTCATGGACCATCGAAGGAGGGGAGAACGAACGTTCTTCGCTGGTCGTACCGACCGAGCCAGGTGAAGTACCCGGCCAATTACGGAAGTCGAACGATCTTCCGCAGATTCCAATCCTTCCGGGACCAACCAACAATGTTGCCATTTTTCGCCTGCGAGAACACGCGACGATTCAAAGTGTGATCAATGCAATCACGCATGGCCAGGCCAATCTCCGCTCGGTAGCCGCCAACTTGCATAGCCGGATCGATGTTGAGTGGAACACCCAGATCGAAACACGCACAAGTTGCTCAACCGCCGAATCAGAGGCCACTGAATGGGGAGAAGTCTCACAGACGGTTCCGCTGGCACGATAAAGGCCATGGATACTTCGCCGAATGTGGCACATTAATCGGGCAGAGTAAAACGCGATCGCTGCCGACTGAGCAGGCGCCAATCACATCTCACCGTGTTCCTTTAATTTGGCGCAATGCACTGTCTGCCGCTTCGCGGAGTTGTGGAAAGAACTCTGCTTCTGTCATTTCTCTCACAGTCGGGAATGGTGAAACGTTAGCAGGAGGCGTCTCAACGGCAGGCGGATGGGCCACCACGCTCTGGATGTATGGAACTGCGGAAATCGCGGCAGGACCAATGTCCCCGAGCAGCCTGATTGCATCGCGTTGGATCGGCCCAAATTCATTTCCGCAGAGTTCAATCAGCGCCGGAATGATCATTTCCGGGTTGTGTTCGATTTCCCAGAGAGCACGGCAAATCCCCAGTTTTTCGTAGCCCCGCGATGCGTCGAGTTTGCTCTTCAGAGCTGGAATGGCAGTGTGGGCCACCCGTCCCAGGTGTGCCAGTTCGTGCGTACATTCACCAGTTTTCACAAACCAATCCGTAAGTATTGGAACAGCTTCAACTGCGAATGGACCAAATTCAGCAACCAATGAAGCGGCTCGATCTCTCACAAAATGATCGTCATCTGTGATTAACGGAAGGATGGCTCTGCATGTCGGTTCGTCAAATGGCCCCAGACCTCGCAACGCATCCAGCGCTCTCACACGGTATCGAGGATCTTGATGGGACAATCCTTCGCGGAGTTCAGGAATGTCTCCACGGGTCGCCCCGTAGAAAGCGTCATGCGGACTACAGCACCATCCAAGTCCCACCAGGACGAGCATCGGAACAAACACACACTTTCGCAGAGGTGCGGTGCGGAACAAGTGAGTCCAAAGGGTCGCCGACGAATAGCAAAGGCAAAAGAACCAGAGAAGGACGACTCCGAATAAGAGTAGCAGCCAGATGACACCGAACCGGGGTGGAATCCATGGTGCGAGAAACAGTGAGGCAGCGAAGCCAATCGAGGTCACACATCCGATCATTCGCTGCAATGATGAGCAGTTCGATGAGCCCCGTCCGGCACAGAATCCCGCTGCAGCAGCGATGAAAATTCCGATGGCACCGTCAAAGATGAGCGCCTGCACGAAGAACCGATCGAAATCGCTGTTGTAGCGACGCAAATAGGTCAAGGGAAAACCGTAATTCTGGATCGCGATCTGAAAGCTCGCGTTGTTCGCCATCAAGAAGATCCAGACCCAGAACGAAGCGATCACCGTCGTCGCTGCAACCAACTGCTGGCTTGGCGTCCACTCCACGTTGGTCAAAGGGATTTGCGTTTGAGACATTCGTTCAGAAGCTCCTGCTGAATGCGTCTCGCCTCAAAGCGGAAGTAATTGGAATCGAATCCAGCACAGATGGTTTACGGGCATGCGAGTTGTTTGCCCATCGAATTCGCGACAGAATACGGTTCAAGCTCGGTAGATTGCATACGGAGATCATACTTCAATGGCTGCTGAAAGGAACCAGAATCAGATGCGTCCAGCCACTGCTTTAGTCGGCGTCACTCTCCTGTTATGCCTTGTCGGACTGCAATCCCATTCGCGATGGGCGCTTGGAGAATCAAAAGACGAAGCCGCAAAATCACCTCCGATCACCTTTGATGATCTCGTTGCTGGTCGTCTGCAGATCGTCGATCTGACATGGACTTTAGACGACAAGAATCCCTATTGGCCTGCTGAGAATTACGAGCCGTTTCGTGTGACAACGATTGCTACCTTGGAAAAGAACGGAGTCCTTTCCAAGGCGATCTACACGCCCGAGCACCTCGGAACGCATCTTGATGCTCCTAATCATTTCGAAAAGAATCAGCCGTCCGTCGATGAGATACTTCCCGTCAATTTGTTTGCACCAGCAATCGTCATCGATGTCACAGTTCCAGTAGAGACCAATGCTGACTTTCGACTGGCGGTTGCGGACATCATCGAATGGGAAAAGAGTCACGGTCGCATTCCCGATGGTTCCGTTGTCTTCCTGATGACCGGTTGGGGACGACACTGGACCAACTACGCTCGTTACAAGAATCAGGACGCGACGGGAAAAATGCATTTTCCGGGCTATTCAGAAGAGGCGGCCCGCTGGCTGGTGAGTCAACGTCATGTCCGCGGGATCGGGATCGATACACTCAGCATCGACTACGGGCTCTCCAAGGACTTCGTTGTCCATCATGTCATCAATGGTGCTGGTCGTTATGGCCTGGAGAATGTCGCCAAACTGGAAAAGCTTCCGGCCCGAGGATTTTTTGTGAGTGTGGCGCCGATCAAGGTCAGATCAGGCTCAGGTGGTCCTGTTCGGATCATGGCAGTGTTGCCTCGTTGACCGTATGCTGATTTCTCACCATGTCACCTGCTTCCCTGAGGGCTCGACCAGATGCGAGTTTCCGTTTCGACAATTGCTATCGGTTTGCTGATCCTGACTACTGTCCCGTTACTCGCAGACGACTGGCCACAGTTTCGCGGCCCGACGGGATTGGGAAGCACCACGCAGACCAATCTTCCCGTCACCTGGGGTGGTGCAGACAATTCTCTCGTCCTTTGGAAGTCGCCCCTTGTTGGGGAAGGTCACGCAAGTCCCATTGTGTCGGGTGACCGCGTGTTTGTTTGTACGGCCCGCTGGCCCGAGTCCGTTACGGATCGCAAACAAACAATTCCGGAACACCACGTCATGTGCTATTCCGTCGCTGATGGAAAACTGCTCTGGGATACGCTGGTTCCTCCCGGCCCGTGGCGGCGCGAGGATTTCCGGAGCGGTCCGGGCGGTGGTTATGCGGCACCGACCCCGGCCACAGATGGCAAGCACGTGTTTGTTGTCTTCGGTTCATCTGTCATCGCCGCCGTCGATTACGACGGCAAGCTTGTCTGGCGACAGGAAATCAAACCGCACAACTTCGATGTGACGATCGGCAGCAGCCCTGTCCTGTTCGAAAATACGGTGTTGATGCTGTGCGCGATGGGTAATCGAAATGATTCGCGGTTGATCGCCTATAACAAGGCGGATGGTGCAGTTGTCCGCGAGACTCCGTTGCCTCAGGCCGGATTCGCGCACAGTACACCAATCAAAATTGACGTTGGTGGAAAGCCTCAATTGATCATCGCCGCATCGGGAGGGGGTGAAGCCGATGGTGGTATCCAAAGCCTGCACCCTGGGACAGGTGAGTCTCTCTGGTCCTGTCGTGGCAGTGGAGAAGCGGCGTCACCCGCATACGGAGCCGGAATCGTTTATTGTGACAACGGACGCGGCGGCCCAGGAATCGCCATCGATCCCACCGGGTCGGGCGATGTCTCGAAAACACATGTGAAATGGCGCGTGAACCAGATTCCCGAAGCGATTGGATCACCGGTCATCGTGGGGAATCGAGTCTACCGGTTGCACACGCCGAATATCCTGAAATGCTGGGACGCTGCCACGGGAACTCAAGTCTATGCGCAGCGCCTCGATAAACTGACGAGCAGTTGGGCCAGCCCGTTCGTCGATGGCGAAGGCCGTCTGTATTTTGCCACCGCCGGAGTCAGTTACGTGATTCAGTCTGGTGACGACTTCAAGGTATTGGCGATCAACGATCTGGGCGACCCCAACCATGCGTCGGCAGCCGCAGCAAACGGCAAGCTGTTTCTCGTGGGAACGAAACACGTGTTTTGTGTGGGAAATCGCTAAAGAACTCACAATTGGAGCTGACGATGACTCGAGTCCGCCAACTGCTGGGGATTATTGTAACGCTAGCGTTATCGACGACAGTAAACGCACAGGAATGGAAACCCGTCACTTTTGAACTTCTGAAGTCAGAAAAGACTGGCTTCGGAGGATTGTGTGGGATCGTCGTGGACCATCAGACGGGAGAACTCTGGGCAAATCTGAGTGATCGAGGGACGTTTCACTCCGCCGATCAAGGCCAGACCTGGAAACGCGTCAGCGAGACTCAGCCAAAGGGGAGAACTGAGTCACCCGGTTGCTGGCTGCTTGATCCGACCGGCAAAACTCATCGCATGGTGACCGCTCTGGTTTATGGTTCGCCAATCTCGATCACTGACGATGCGGCCGTCACATGGAAGATGCTGGACGGCAAGTCTGGACACGTCGACTGGTGTGCCGTCGATTGGACCGATCCCGAGATGAAATTCATCCTGACCCTGAAGCATGAAGCCAATGGACTTCTGCTGGCATCCAGCGATGGTGGCCGCACGTTTACTGAAATCGGCAAGGGGTACGGCACCGGCTGGGTCTTCGATCACCAGACGGCCGTTGTCGCTCAGGAAAAGTCAAAACAGCAACCCAAGCCGCACCTGATGCGCACCGTCGACGGCGGGAAGACATTTCAATCGTGTGGTGAATACAGTCCGGTCGGCGTAGGGAGTGCCCAGGCATTACCGAAATGGCATAACGGAGCCCTGTACTGGCTCGTCGACGGGGGTTTGATCGTCAGCAAGGACAAGGGTGCCACCTGGTCCCGGACCGGCGAAGTGAAAGATGCACAGTACGGCCCGATTTTCGGTAAGAATGCCTCCCATCTGTTCGTTCTGACGAAGTCTGGCCCGGTGGAAAGCTCCGACGGTGGGGTCACATGGTCAGCACCCGTCGCTCCCCCGAAAGAGATGAAGGGAATTGGTGGACTGAGCTGGCTGGACTACGATCCGGTGCACGACAATGTCTATCTGATGAAAATGGGAAGTGAACTGTATCAATTGTCACGTGCTGAGAAAAAGTAGTCGTTGGTGCAACGAGTCTCACTCGTTCTGAGACCACAGTCAGCGACCGTGAATCAACAGAATGAAAGCCCGAGCGACTGAATGAATTTTGTGCCGATTGATGTCATTCCACTGTGGTTATTCTTCATCCTGGCGACAGCTGTCTGCGTCGCAGCCGTTGAGTTTGGCTATCGATTTGGAAAATCTCGGCACATCCTTTCCGTGAAAGAAAAGGAAGAGCCGGTCGCTGCGATGGTGGCCGCCCTGCTCGGCCTCGTGGCATTTATGCTTGCCTTTACATTCAGCATGGCTGCTTCGCGGTTTGACGCACGCCGACAGGCGGTCATGGAAGAGGCAAACGTCATTGGCACGACCTATCTGCGGACCCGGCTACTATCGGAACCAGAGCGGTCAGAGTGTGCAGATCTCTTGCGCCAGTACACCATCATACGCGTGGATGCAATTCCAAAGCACAAGGTCACGGAACTACTGCAGCGATCCGAAGAGATTCACGAAAAACTCTGGACGCTCGCCGTAGCAGTAGCCGAAAGATCACCTGCTTCGATTCCGATCGGCCTATTCATGCAATCGTTGAACGAAACGATCGACTACCATGGTAAGCGAGTCTATGTGGGATTGGAGAGCCGGATTCCCTTCACGATTTGGATCGCGTTGTTCATTATCACGTTGCTGGGAATGATTTCCATCGGCTACCAGTCTGGCCTCGCCGGTACTCCACGTTCACCCGAGATTCTCGTCCTGGCCGTCGCCTTTGCGGGTGTGTTGTTACTCAATGTCGACCTGGATCGGGCCCATGAGGGCCTGCTTCAAGTCAGCCAGCAACCGATGATCGATGTCTTGAGGACGATGCCTGAACCAAAGTAACCAGCATTTGGGACTTGCCACGTGTGTCGGTCACGCAACGGACTATAATGAACGAACGTGAAACGACGAGACCTCTGAAAAATTCGACGCACGAGTAAACGCATGTCCCACGAGAAGCCTGAGCATCGACATCCGCTTGAAACGAGCCAGTCGCTGAAGTCACATCCAACTCGGGAAGAACTCTACGCACTCGGAAAGAGCTTACGGCAAAAGACTCCGCGTGAGACTCACGCAGCCTGGCACGTACCCCACCACCGTCGTGATCCGATAGCGCTGATGGAAGAATCGAATCAGGGGCGGATTGCACACCTGATCCCCGTACGGCATGGTCGCATGCTGGTCTCCCCGTTTACGTTCTATCGGGGCGCGGCACTGAACATGGCCGCAGACCTGGCGCAAACGCCCGCCTCCGGGATCCGTGTTCAGGCCTGTGGTGACTGCCATTTGATGAACTTCGGGTCGTATGCGACCCCGGAACGTCGGGTGATTTTCGATATCAACGATCTGGATGAAACTCTGCCAGCCCCCTGGGAATGGGACGTGAAACGGTTGACGGCCAGTTTCGTGCTGGCTTGTCGCGACAATGGATTCGGTAACGATGTGGCGCGTGAGGCCGTGCTGAATTGCGTCCGTAGCTATCGCAAGCGAATGTTCGAATACAGTGAAATGCACGTCATGGACGTCTGGTACGCGAGTATCGACGTCGAAGACTTGATCCCCAAGATCAAGGATGCGGATGCGGCCCGGCGGGTGCAGAAGCGACTTGCCAAGGCCCGGGAACGAAGTGTGCTTGAGCATGAGTTTCCGGAACTGGCAACAACGGCGGGACTGACCCCGATGATCAAAGACAATCCTCCGCTGATCTTTCACATGACAGATCGGGCGTATGAGGAGCAGATCGCAACCATTCAGCAGGCGTTTGTCCAGTACCGCGAAACCATGCAGGAAGATCGCCGGCTGCTCCTGGATCGATTCAAGCTGATGGACACTGCCATCAAGGTGGTTGGTGTCGGCAGTGTGGGGACCTATTGCGGAATCCTGCTGTTGATGGCGAGTGAACACGATCCGCTGTTTCTTCAATTCAAACAGGCACGACCATCAGTGCTGGAGCCGTATGCAGGAAAGAGTCTTCATTCAAATCACGGCGAACGAATCGTGCATGGTTGTCGGATGATGCAGTCGGCCAGTGACCTCTTTCTGGGCTGGACCGAAGGAGCCGCCGGCAGGCATTTCTACGTTCGCCAGCTCAAGGACATGAAAATTAAGCCGATGGTCGAGATCTTTTCACAGAGCGTGATGCTGCAATACGCCGAAATCTGCGGTTGGACGCTGGCTCATGCTCACGCCCGGTCGGGAGAACCGACCCAGATCGCGGGCTATCTGGGGAAGAGCGACAAATTTGACAAGGCTATCGCCGAATTCTCGATTGCTTACGCGGACCAGAGTGAAAAAGATCATGACCTCCTGGTCAAGGCCGTCCGCAACGGAAAACTGGAAGTCTTCATTGAAGAGGCCTGATTCGTGATCCGCTTTCGATCTGGAATAAAAACTCGATTCTGAAAGGGACTTTAAAAGGCGCCATCTGACGTGCCGATCGCGTTGAACCCGTCGCCGTTCGCCTTGGCAATCCGTGCTGACCTCTTTGCGAAAATCTCGTGCATCTCTGATGGACTCCAGTGCGCGAAGTGTGAATCCAAAAACCACAAGCCGCGACTCGGTGACCAAACCGCCCCGTCCTGAAACTGCCAACCGCGAGTCTGGAGCAACTTGATGAATCGTGTCCTCTTGGCGGTAGTAAATGGCATAACGCGTCCGAACTGGTCTAACGACCAAGGGAACTTGCCTGCAATGAACGACGAGCTTCCGATCAACACACGAACACTTTGAGCTACCAGCGACTGCGGGGCAAGCTGACCGGATTGTTATCCGTTTCTTCGGGAG
>CAIWEX010001326.1 GCA_903911795.1 uncultured Schlesneria sp. | reverse complement strand
GCTTTCGTACAGGATTCCCAGCACGATGTAGACGGTTACCAATGCTCCCAGGATCAGCAGCGGCATGGATGTCAGTGAATCCTGGTATGCCAATGCGGCTCCCTGGAACTTACCCTGAATGCTCTCGGGCATGCCGAGATCGCGGGTGACCTTTTCGATCTTCGGAACGACATCCCCCAGCGATGTTCCTGACGCAAGATTGAAAGAAATTGTCACTGAGGGAAACTGACCGGAGTGATTCGCGGAGAGGGCGGTATTCACCGATGACTGGCGGTACAGCGTCGATAAGGGAATCTGTTCGTCGTTCAGTCCTCGCACAAAAATATGCTTAATCGATTCGGGGTTCTGCGAGAACTCGGATTCGACCTGCATGACCACGCGATACTGATTCAGTGACTTGTACATCGTTGAGACGGGGCGCTGCCCGAAGGCATCGTAAAGCGTATTATCAATCGTAAACATGCTGACGCCCAGACGTGCTGCGGTATCGCGATCAATATTCAACCGCGTCTGCAAACCTCGAGTCTGTTGATCAGACGTCAGGTCTGCCAGTCCGTCAATCTTGCGCATTGCTGCCAGCAGTTTGACACTCCATTGTGACAGCTCGCCGAGGCTGTCTCCTCGCAGGGTGTACTGATACTGAGCCGCACTCTGCCGACCGCCGATCCGCAGATCCTGAACAGGAGTCAAAACCAGAGTCGCCCCCGAAAGTTTACTCGCTTCTTTTCGAATGCGATCGATAATCTTGTCGGCTCGATTTCGTTTGCGTTTCCCCAAGTCAAAGAACGAGCCTTTGTCGTCCGCCAGTGTCCGCTCATCAATCGGCTTCAGAGCCACAAATATGCGGGCGGAATTACTGGCGCCCCCACCGCCGAACTGGCCGCCGATTGACGAGGTGACATTCACAACATCGGGATCGGCAGTGATGATCGCACTGTATTTTTGAAGCAGCGATGTCATCGACTGATACGATGAATCCTGATCAGCCTGCAGGTTTCCTGTGAGTCGCCCCGTGTCCTGCTGAGGGAAAAATCCGGTCGGAATGATCGTGTACAGATAAACAGTGAACCCGATGGTGGAAAGCGTGACAAGCAGTACGAGGAACTGAAATCGCAAGACAATCCGCAGTGACCACTCGTAGATCTTCAAAATGACATCGAAGAACCACTCGCTGGCGTGGTAAAGCGCACCATGCCGCTGATCCTTGTGCGACTTCAATAAAGTGGCACACATCATGGGAGTTGTGGTCAAGGAAACGACGAGTGAAATGACAATTGCAACCGACAGCGTCACGGCAAACTCGCGGAACAGGCGACCGACGTAGCCGCTCATCAACAGAATCGGAATGAAAACCGCAATCAGAGAGACGCTGATTGATAGTACCGTAAAGCCGATTTCGCGAGCCCCGAGCAGCGATGCCTGCAGCGGAGAAAGTCCTGCCTCCAGGTGCCGCGTGATATTTTCGATCACGACGATCGCATCGTCGACGACAAACCCAGTAGCAATTGTCAGTGCCATCAGCGAAAGATTATCCAGGCTGTAGCCCGCCAGATACATGAATCCGAACGTGCCGATCAGCGAAACGGGTACAGCAACACTCGGAATCAACGTGCTGCGCACATCTCGTAAGAACAGGAATACGACCAGGATCACCAGGCCAACCGAGATCATCAGTGTGAATTTAACCTCGTGCAATGAAGCACGGATCGTGCCCGTCCGATCCATGGCCACAGTCAATTCCATATCGGCCGGAATCTGAGCGTCGAGTTGCGGCAGGATTTCACGGATGTGATCGACCGTTTCGATAATATTGGCCCCCGGCTGCCGGAAGATCACGACCGAAATCGCGGGCTTACCGTTCAGCAGACCAAATGCCCGGACATCCTCGACAGAATCAGTCACAGTCGCCACGTCGCCCAATCGCACAGGCGCGCCGTTCCTGTAAGAAACGATCAGCGATTCATATTCGCTCGCCAGAAACAATTGGTCCGTTGACGTGACAGCCCAGGCACGGTCGCCACTGGCAATTTGCCCCTTGGGGCGGTTTGCATTCGCAGCCCCCAGGACCGCCCGTACATCTTCCAGGCCAATGCCAAAATGGTTCAGTACCGTCGGATTAACATCGACGCGCACTGCAGGGGCCGATCCACCGCCGATGCTGACCTGACCGACGCCCTGCACTTGAGCCAGTCGCTGAGCCAGAATCGTTGCCGCGGCGTCGTACATCATCGGTTTCGTATGCGAATCCGATGTGATTGCGATGATCATGATCGGTGCATCGGCCGGGTTCACTTTCCGGTAGGACGGATTGTTCGGCATATTCGCGGGCAATTGACCTCGCGCGGCATTGATTGCTGCCTGAACATCGCGTGCGGCTGCATTGATGTCCCGGTTCAGATCAAACTGCATTGTGATTGACGTCGAGCCGAGCGAACTGGCGGATGTCATCTCAGAGATACCCGCGATTCGTCCAAATTGCCGTTCCAGGGGCGTGGCCACGGCGGACGCCATCGTTTCCGGGCTGGCCCCGGGGAGAGCCGCATTGACTCCAATCGACGGATAATCAACCTGCGGCAGGGAAGAGACGGGCAGCATCCCATAGCCGAGTATGCCCGACAACGTGATTGCGATCGTCAATAGTGTCGTCGCAACGGGTCGGTCAATAAACGGGGTCGAGAGGCTCATTCGGTTCCCTCTTCGACCTGAACGGCCACAGCCCGCCTGCGAAACCTGGAACCAATCCAGTCGAACCAGAGATAGATCACAGGGGTCGTGTAGAGCGTCAAAAGCTGGCTGAAGATCAATCCGCCGATGATTGTGATTCCCAGTGGCCGCCGAAGTTCGGAGCCGACGCCATTCCCGATGGCAAGCGGAACGGCACCCAGCAGCGCCGCCATGGTCGTCATCATGATCGGCCGGAATCTGAGCAGACACGCTTCATAGATCGCGTCGCGCGGCTTCATCTGCAGATTGCGCTGCGCATCCAGTGCGAAGTCGATCATCATGATCGCATTCTTTTTCACAATCCCGATCAACAGGATGATCCCAATGAGTGCAATCACGCTGAGATCGATCTGGCAAATCATCATTGCAACGAGTGCACCGACCCCTGCCGACGGAAGCGTCGACAGGATTGTGATCGGGTGAATGTAGCTTTCGTACAGAATCCCCAGCACGATATAGACAGTGACGAGAGCCGCCAGAATCAGCAGCGGGGTATTCTTGAGCGAGGCTCGAAAGGCTTCTGCGGTCCCTTGAAACGCTGTGACGATCCCCTTGGGAAGCCCGATCACTTCCTCGGTCTTGGCAATCTGGTCGACCGCTTCGCCGAGAGAAACACCCGGCGCGAGATTGAACGAAACGGTAACGACGGGGAATTGACCCTGATGATTGATCGCCAGCGGAAACTGTGATTCTTCCACTCGCGTAAAGCTGCTGAGTGGTACCATTCCGCCGCCTGGAGGATGAATGTAAACCTCATGAAGGTCCCGAGGATCATTCCGAAATTCTG
>CAIWEX010001325.1 GCA_903911795.1 uncultured Schlesneria sp. | reverse complement strand
GCTTAAAAACGGCAAACAGCATGCTGCCGAGTCCCAGCAGGATCGCCGGCAACAGTGCCAGCAATGTCTGCAGCGGTCCCACCAGTACTGGGAAGACTGCAAGAATCGGTGGCAAGTCAAGCTGAAAAATCATGTTTGGACAGAACAAGGTGACTTTCATCAGAAGCAGTGGAGTACCGATGATGCCCAACGCCAACAGGAACGGCAAGTGGTCGCCATCTCGGTTTATTCATGAGCAAAATGCAGAAGTTGAAATCGGACGATCTGTAGATTAGGGTATTAACTCAAATAGTCACAATGTCTGAAAGTCTCACGTCTCTTCAACTGCTGCATGAGCGGTCCAGTTCTGGATGTTCACATCCCCCGGACAGACTGTGGAAAGGAACGACGATGTCGGTGTCGAAAGTGGTCGTTGGGTTGGTGTGTGGATCCGTCGTACTGTACGGAATCGTCGGTTGCCAGCCGAAATCAATTTCGGACAATCTGGTGACGAACCCCGGGATTGAAGAGACACTCGATCAAAGCGGCATGCCGCGCGGCTGGTCCTTTTCCGTCGATTCAGGCAACTACAAGCACGAAAAGGTGGAGTCGTGTCAGTCCGGCAAGTATGCCCTCGTCGTTGCAGGTTCAGGGGGCGCGGCTGAAGTACAAACCAACCCTGCGCCCGTCAAGGAGGGGGTGATTCTCGAATGCGAAGCTTGGCTGCAGACCAAACTGGTGAAGGACGCAGCCCCAACTCTTTTTGCGAAATTTACAAAAGGGGATAAGGTGGAGCGGTCTGCTCCGATTCGGATTAACCCCAAATCAGAAGACTGGCAGCGAATTCGCTTCTACTGTACTGCGGCAGAAGATTCGGCAGCATCACTTGTCATTCGTCTGAGCGGAGAAGGGCTCGTGAGACTTGACGATGTTTCCATCAAGCCCGCTCCTCACCTCGTCTCCTCCGGACTGACCACGGCCCACACATTCGAAGACGTCAATGCGAAGGGCGAACCCAATGAGTGGACACACGTCTTTCGTGCAAAATCCGGAAGTATCAAAGTCGATAAGGAAGCCGGATCGACGATTCTCAGGATGGAGGGGAACGGAGGGTGGAGTGTTTTGTGTACCAAACGCGCGATTACGGACAAGCCCGCAAAGATTATTTTTCAAGCGGCATGTCGATCAAAAGCGGGAGCGGTTTCCATCAAGCTCGATTACATAAAAAACAACAATTGCTTTGCAAGTACAGTATCGCCGAAAGCGACCAGTGAATGGACATTCGTCACAGTCGAAAGTGATCCCGAAAAGGTCGCCGAGTCAGAGGCAATTCGGGCAACGCTGTCCGTCGCAAGTGAAGGTGATTTTCTGGGCGAATTCGATTCCGTCGAGGTCTTTGTCCTGGAAGAAGCGACTCCAGCAGCAAAACCGAAAGAATAGCTCTCGGCACCATTGCTGAGGATTGTCACATTTCAGAACCGACAAGACTCCAGACGTGGACGAAGCCTGCGATGTCAGTCGCCGCGACCATCTTCTGGTCGGGCGAAATCGCAAGCGATGACAGCCAGTCCTTGAATTGGCCACCACGCGGAGAGCCGAGCTGAGCGACTTCCTTACCATCCTCGACCTGCGTGATTCGCAACGAAGTGTCTCGGCCTGTCGACAGCATGAACTTGCCGTCCTGCGAAAACCGAATGTCCGTCACTCCGTATTGATGTCCAGAGATCGATCGCACGAGTGCCCCGGTGGAGGCATCCAGCAAATGAACCTGCCCCTTGTCCGTTTCGCCACCCTGCCCGAGTGCCAGCAGCTTTCCATCTGGTGAAATATCGGCAGCGACGAGCCCGTTGGCGACAAACTTGCGCCAGACCTGGGCCGCGCCATAAGACGTATCGTCAGGCATGTATTTTGGAAATTGCACCTTCATCAGATCCAGTTTTTCAGTCGAGTCGGCAACGTTCCAGAGCTTCAAACCGGACGAAGGGATATCAAAATCGTCGCGTTTGTAGCGGTATTCCGAGACTAACGCTGTCTGCCCATCTGGCGACAGTGCTGTCGCAACAATCCAGTTCCACCGACGTCCTTTCCAGTGTGTTACTTCTTTCCGTGCAGCCAGATCCCACACGTAGACGTTTGAACTGTTGTCACCACTGATCACTCGCTGTCCATCGTCGTTGATCCCCAATGCTTCAATCCAGTCTTGATGACCGGTGAAGATATGAGCAGACGCCAAGGTCTTGACGGCAATCCCCGGTTGCTTCAAGGAATCGTCTTTACGTGATCGTTTTGCTTCTTCCTGGCGAGTTTCGATGTCGACGATAACTTCCGCATCACCGACGGGTTCTGCATTGATGTCCCAAAGTCGTACGGTTCGATCAAGGCTGGCAGAAACGATCCACTTGCCACCAGGCGCCGCCACGAGTCGCGTCACACCATTCGTATGCCCTGTCAGCATTCGACTCGGCGGTGCAGACGGTGCCAGTCGATCCGCTTTTCCTTTGGGAGGCTCAATTGCCGGTGGTTGTTCGGGCAGATCCCACATCAGAAGTCGACCATCCTGATTTCCCGCGACCAGACGGCGCCCTGAATCGAGAAAAGCCACTGCCATCGGCCAGGCACCTTCAAATTGAAGTTGCCACAGAAGTTTGGGTTTGTCGACAATCATTTCTGCCATGCCATCCCACCTTACTGGTCGACTCAACCTCGCTCAAAACGGTTTCCCGTCGAGGCTAGTCCCGATCGATGCAGCCGAGTGAACACGCCTGCTTTCGTCAGCTAAATCACGTCAACAGGTCGCTAACCACCTTCGATCCAAACGGCGCAAGCGGCACCGGGCGAACACCTGCCAGATTCTCCTGTTTGGGATCGATCGAAAGTGCCTGGTAGATCGTCGCGAAGAAATCCCCTTCGGTGACCGGATTGTCTTTGACTTCGACACCGTCCTGATCAGAAGACCCGTAGACTATCCCCCCCTTGATTCCACATCCGGCCAGTGCTGTCGACCAGCATCGCACATAATGATCACGTCCAGCCCGGTTGTTGATCTTAGGCGTCCGTCCAATTTCACCAGCCCAAATCACCAGCGTCTTATCCAGCAGTCCGCGTTGCTGCAGATCGACCAGCAGTCCCGCCCAGGCATGTTCCATCGGTGGCACGAGACCCTTGTGCCATCCAAAATTGTCGGCATGAGAATCGTAGCTGCTTTGTCCGACTTCGATAAATGCAACCCCTGACTCGACCAGCTTTCGAGCCAGCAGGCAGCGTCGGCCGAATTCACTGTCGCCATACAATTCACGGTTCTTTTCCCATTCGCCGCTGATATCGAACGCCTGGCGGGCCGATTGAAGGCGACGTGCGGCTTCGTACGATTCGCGATGCATCCGTGCCGTCTCGGAATTGCGATCTTTCAAATAGCGGTCTTCCACGAACGACCGCAATTCATGCCGACGTGTCTCGTCTTCCGGCTTCATCCCTGATGTGGAAAATGGCGGCAGCCCACCTTCGGAGCCAATGGCAAACGGATGGTACTTCGGTCCCAGGAACCCTGCCCCAGCATCCCCTTGAGACGAGACCTTGATGAAGTTCGGCAGGTCACTCCCTTCACGCCCCTGGTACTTCGCCACGATCGAACCGACTTCCGGGAACCGGACGTTGGCTGAAGGACGATACCCGGTATGCATCAGGTAAATCCCTCCCGGATGATCGACTTCCGAAGTTCTCATCGAGCGGATGACCGCCAGCTTGTCCATCTGTTGAGCGATCTTCGGCATCAACTCACAGACTTCCACACCGGGCAGATTCGTATTGATCGGGCGAAACAACCCACCAGTGGGGCGGCCCACCTTCATGTCGAACGTTTCGAACTGACTCGCTCCGCCATTCATCCAAAGCAGGATGCAATGTTTCTGCTGTTTCTTCGCCGTTTCAGCATAGGCCGCAGTATCGGTCAAGCCGCCCCAGTTCATCACGACGCCGCCAGCAGCAGTTCCAAGCGTCCCTTTCAGCAGGGTTCGTCGGGACAGATGCTCGGCAGGGACACAAACGGAATTGCGAAGGCGTTCGGACATGGGGAACTCACTTGCGCGATTGTATGTCAATGATTGAATCGGAATTCGCTGCATGTCAACAGGACCCAGATGGCCGTTCTCCAGCGATCCTGTTGTTTGTCCATGGCAACAAATTCCACAAACTTCTGTTGTTCATCGTCATTCGCAGGCCGATTCAGGACTGCGGTAAATAACCGCTGCACCCGTGCTTCGACCGTCGTACTTGTGTCGCTGAGCGATTCCAGCAGACTTCCTTTTCCCGATTGAACCAGATTGCCAATCGGTCCATTGTTCAGATAGAGATGTTCCTGAAGGCCACCTTGAAAGTCGCCTGTTCCCGAGTTTGGCTGACCGAAAAACTTCAGCATGTAACCCGACTCCAGAGGATGGAATCGCCCCGATCCTTTTTTGTCGGAGGTTTGTTCTGGCATCTGGAAGTTCGTCGCCACTCGCCAGCTTTCAATCAATTCTTCGGCCGACAGTGGGCGCGACCGACCATGCTCAAATAAACGTGGCATCGGGTCGCCAGTCTTGCCACGGGATGATAACTGGTAAACCCGACTCTTACAGATTTCTCGCATGTACCACTTCAGATCGAACTGATGTGCCACGAGGGACTTCGTCAATTCATCCAGCAACTCGGGGTGGCTG
>CAIWEX010001324.1 GCA_903911795.1 uncultured Schlesneria sp. | reverse complement strand
GAGAGCACGCTCAATCTTTCAGGGCCATCCGCTTCGCTCCTGACCCTGCCACCCCGCCGAATAAATTCACAGCCTATCCGCGAACCAACGCTTCTTCGTTGACAAGACTTTTTTGGTGACGAGGCGAATGTTTGAGTTAGTATACGCAAATGCGGCGTTGGTTCGCGGAGCGAACCACGACTATCAGGTACAGCGACTACCGCCCTGTCCCGTCCGCTTACGGTGTCTCGCTACCGGTCCGATGCAAGGCGAGGTGTGAGATCGTCGTGGTTCTCTCTGGGATGACGTGAGAGCCCAAAAGTGTTGCGGCTTTGATCAGCCACTCGTGGCTTCCCGACGTTGGCAACTCCGGTAGATAACACCGGGCATGTTCTCTGGCATCCGAACGAAGAACCAGTTCATCTCCTTCACGAGCAATGATACTTCCACCAGATTCCAGATGACGACGCAGGCGTGGCTGATCAGGAACAAGACTGGCGAGTACAACGGATGGCTCACCGGGTGCGATTTTCTCGGCCCAAATGGGTTCGTCACAATTGACCAGACAGACATCCGCGATCGACAGCAGTCGAGAGATAAGACCATCGGTTTCGGACTCGACGTCGGTTGTCATTCCACTGGAATCTGCCAGGATCAGCATCTGGCAATGATCACTTCCCAGTCCTTGCTCAAGAAGTTCCGCTACGGTGGCAGCCAGGCAGGTACCGGTTGTCCGTGGATGAAGATTCATCGCGGCCAATCGGTCGACAGGTCGAGTCGATCGAGGAATCACACTACGACCGAGGATCTGTGTCGTGGCGAAAGTAGAAATCGCGTTGACGTCACCCTCGAACGAGAAAGTGCTGGCGAGTGCCTGTAATTCGCCAATGTTGAGGTCGCCGACAACCAACGTCAGTGGAAGGCGTCCCGTTGCAGAGTCTGGAAACATCGATTCGATGATCGCTTCTCCGACCGGTTGCGGTTTGTCATTGAAAGGAGCCAGGTGCAGACAGATAGCGGGCTGTGCATTCAGTTCCAATAAGCCCCCCGCTTGTTCAGCCAGGGGAATCGCAATGTCGCGTGCGATCAGATCCACGCCGGCCAGATCCAGACCGACAACCCGAACGGCATCGCGAACGATGGCGAGCGTTTCTGGATGGACCTGATCAAGAACTTCATGTGATTCGCCGCCAGACGTAATAAATGGTTCGCGACGAATTTCGATACGCTGTCCCGGTGCGGGGATTGAATCGGCGGACAGTCCCTGTTCCGCCAGATAGGATAGCTCTTCCTCATCAAGGTGCAGGCGGTGCAGAGGCCAGCGGTAATCGGGACCACGCCGAGGTGACTGGTTTTCAAGTTCGATCAGATCACGAATCGATCGACACCCGTCGCCGACAACACCTGCCGGATCACGACGAACGACGGAAACAACGCGGTCAGCCACGATCAGAAAGCGATGGACGGTACCTGGCAAGGTGCGCTCGACCATGACCGATTCACTCACACTGCGAGCTGTTTCATATGCAGCTTGAACACCGGCTGGATCACGGACATTCAATGTCACGCCGTTGCTGTAATCGGAATCGAGTGGTTTGACAACGACCGGCCACCCAAGTTGTTCCGCCAGTTGCACAGCGTCGTCGGGGTCCGTGACAACCCGACCCTGGGCGACGGGAATACCGAGCGTTGACCAGAGTTGCTTCGTAAAGGCCTTGTCAGTGGACGCTTGTTCCGCCAGGAAGCCAGTGGTATCCATCGCTGCCTTGCGGATACGTCGGGCATGGACACCTTCTCCAAATTGGACCCGACTTTCGTCGTCCAGTCGCAGGACGGGAAGACCTCGATGGCGAGCAGCCGCGACGATCGGCCCGGTGGCGTCTCCGAACGAATATTTCTCGTCTGCAACCTGGACGCTGCCCAGAGCTAAGGCGGCATCAGCAGTCCCTGTTGCAAGTAATTCATTGACCATTCCGACTGCGGCCAGTAGCGCTGCCGCGGCAACTTCGAATTCCAGGCATTCCAGTCCAACCAGGATTTCTTCGTTCGTGACGTGCTGAACATAGCCACGAAAACGAGGCTGCCCCACGGCGAGTTGCAGATCTGTCGCGATCTGCACCACAATCTGCCCCCAGTTCTCATTTGGGCTTCTGGCCGTGAAATCGTCTGGACGTCGAACAGTCGTCGCCAGCGACAGATGCGGCGGCAATTCGAGATTTGACAGCGATTCGAAAACCGATCGTATCTGATCCTGCTGAAGCGTCTCAGAGGAAAAGTCGCTCAGTCGCGCGATCAACGTTTTGTGGCGAGACCACGCGTTGGTCGAATCCAGTCGTCGTTCAATCTGTAGTTGCATTTTGTGATTCCCTGAACGCCTGCGAAACCGGGCGTTTTGTGATGGAACTGCATTCAATGACAAGTCTCCAGAAGGAACTCGACAACGGACTCTGGAACCCGCCATAATGCCATCACGATTTTTCGGGAATCGTTTTTCGATCGTTCGCTGACCGAGTGCGATGTCATGTCTTGCTTTTTTTAACGGTGGGCCAGCGACCAGCGGTTGATGGACCAATCCAAATTGATCGCCGTGTCGAAGCACGGATTCCTGTCTACAGAAACAAGTTCCGATTGAGGAATTCTGGATGCCGCCGTCGGGGTCGGTGACTGCCTGGATCGCAGGGTTGAAAGCGGGTGAGGCCACGGCTGCAGAACCGCTGTGGAATCGCTACTTCGCGCGGTTAGTTGGACTGGCACGACGCAAGCTGGCAACGGCGTCACAGCGTCTTGCTGACGATGAAGACGTCGCCTTGAGTGCCTTTAAGAGCTTGTGCCAGGGAGCGGCAGAGGGTCGTTTTCCTCAACTGGTCGACCGCGACAATTTATGGCCGCTGCTGGTCGTGCTGACTGCTCGTAAGTCGGTCGATCTGTTGCGATCCGAGGGGCGAAGTAAGCGTGGGGGTGACTGGAAGTCGGTCTCCGAAGAAATCGAGCGGATCGCCAGTCATGAGCCGACGCCTGAATTCGCCGTCTTAATGAATGATTATTGTGACTGGTTGCTGTCACAACTGGATCCCGGTCCCCGCGAAGTTGCCTTGTTGAAACTGGACGGATGCACAAATCAGGAAGCCGCTTCCAGATTGGGATGCGGAATCCGTACGATCGAGCGGCGTCTGGAACTGATCCGGCGCGTGTGGGCTGAAGTTGTCGAACAAGACGAAGCTCATTCACTGTCACGAGAAACTGCACGCTGACGTTGGGAACGCGTAAAGAGAACGAGGAGTTGTTCGTGTCGACGCTGCTGCCGAACTTTCCGCCGAACAGCGCGACGCCAGATTCCGTGCCGCCAGACGAAAGTTTTTCAGATCCACGCGATGACGCCCACTGGACTGCCGCGAATCTGAAGCAGATTGACGCCATCTGCGAGCAATTCGAAGCAGCATGGCTGACCGGGAAGCCACTCGACATTCGACAGGTTCTGGAACGGGCAGAACCATTCCTGGCACCACTGCTGTTTCGCGAACTGCTCGCAATTGACGTGGAATATCACCAGCGTCAGGGTCATTCCCCGCCGACTGCCGATCTGTGCCTGACGTTTCCCGAATATCAGGACATTATCAGGCTGGTCTGTTCCCAGGCATTGCCTGTCGCAAACGATGATGCGATTCCGGAAATGCTGGTGTCGCATCCTCGATACGAAGTGACAGGTC
>CAIWEX010001323.1 GCA_903911795.1 uncultured Schlesneria sp. | reverse complement strand
GGCAGGCCCCCCGTCGCTGGTGGCGGTGGGGATCCCATGGAAGCGGTCTTTGTCTATGCCTGGCTGCAAGGTCTGAAGTTTTCGCCTGACGGCACCGAAATCGCCGCCGTTTCCACTCATCCCCAACCGCGACTGATTGTCTGGGATATCAAAGGGAAACTCCTGTTCGATGAACCGCTTTCTCTGCCATCGATGGCATTCTGGGAGCATAGCCTTCAATGGCTTCCCAACAAGAGTGGCTGGCTGGTGAGTGGGCATATCATTGATCGTACCTTAAAGCGTGCTGTGGTCGGAGTGCGGAAGAAATTTGGCGAAGATCTGCGAGTCTGGCTGTACGACGACAACAACCTCGTCGGTGCCTTCCCCAACAATCCTTCACAACTTGAAGCGTATGCCATCCCATGGAAAGAGATCCGCGAATCGATCAGCACGCTCAATGATACCAAAGAAACACTGCTCGGACCTGGCAAGCCAGTCTCCATAAAGATTGACTTCGCAGGACAGGTCGGCGGCGATGCTGCTCAAACCGCCAATGAAATCGCAGAAGCACTCGGTCAACGATTGCAACGCGACGGAATCAAAGTTGCCGATGGCCAGGAAACGGTGTTTCATCTCAAGTTCTCGGAACAGGCAGGTGACACACTGCCAATCTACGAACGGCAATCGCCGTTTGATTTCCGAGGAAACGATACGGGCCGGAAGGCGACGGAGCGTAAAGGGAGTCTGGTGGTCGAATTGACAGCCAAAGGGGAGACAGCCCCACTGTGGCGTGAAGCACTTGACGCGACATCGGCTCGCAGTTTCAAGGAGGACATCAACGATGTCAATATCCGCAAGACGATGCTGGAATCACTGACTCGCCAGATTCGCGAATTGTACCTACCCTATTACATTCCGAAGGATGAACAGCGACTGGCACTCCCCGTCGTCTTTCAATAGTTGTAATCGAGACGCCATGAGCCTGCCGGATTTTCTGACATCGTTGCTGAACGACGGGCGGGCTCGCGTCGATCCCATTTATGATCCAGAAAATCGACTGATTGCAGACGAGCCCGGCGAACTGGATGCCGCTTTCGAACTGCTGTCGCAGTTCGACTCAGAGTACCGCACTGACTTGCCGGGTCAGCCACCTCCGATCAGTCGACATTCGGCACTGTGGGGCCTCACCAGCGTTTATCGGGCCTGCAGTCTGCTGGCCTATCGTGCCTACAACGCTAAGCAGGTCGAGATCGCACAGAATCTTCCCTGCCCCGAATCGCATTCGCCGCAGACTGTCTATTCCGTTGACCTGACGTTTCGGTTTCTTCCGGATCTTGTCCGCCTGGCCAGGGCTGCGTCGCTGGACGACCCATTGGTTCATCTCCTGATGCGCTGGGCTCAGCAGTGGCCATTGTCCTCTGTTGGAATCAGTGGCGTCACCATCGAGGTTCCGCCCGAATGGCTGGCGGATGCCTGTTTGCGGCGGATGTATGTTGATCGAATCCTGACCATGCAGGATGAATCGCGTCTGTCAGATCCTCAAACGCGCGAAGCGGTCATGGAGTCACTGGGGAAGCACCCGGAATTGTCTCCGAAACTGGCGAACTTGCTTCTGGTCAAGTAGAACGATTTCAGAATAGTGTCTGTTTTTGTTGGAACGTGAAGGCGAACGCAAACAGACCTCACGTGACGAGGTTGCGTCAGCAATAACGATGTTGGAACACGCCTGACGCGATGGTGCTGACGTCAACAGACAAATCAGGAGGAGATCGTGTTGCGTTTCTGTCAATTCGTCATGGGATGCTTTGCCATCTGTGCAATCGCTGTCGCTCCGTTATTGGCGGACGAGCCTGCTTACGATGTCGTCGTCTATGGTGGGACATCGGGAGGTGTCACTGCAGCGATCCAGGTCGCACGGATGGGGAAATCGGTCGTTCTGATCGAGCCAACTGCCCATATCGGAGGGTTAACCTCAGGAGGGCTGGGAGCTACCGATATCGGAAACAAGGCGGCAATCGGCGGGTTGTCGCGCGAATTTTACGGCAAGGTCGGTGCCTGGTACCGGCAGCCTTCCGCCTGGAAGTATGGAACACTCGATCAGTACGGGGGCAAACGCCAGGGAACGTCTGAGGAAGAACTCTGGACATTCGAACCCCATGTTGCAGAACGGATTTATCGAGACTGGCTGGCGGAATACAAGATTCCTGTCCTTCGTGAGCGTCTGGAATTGAAGGATGGCATCCGAAAGTCTGGAAATCGTCTGACAGCGATCAAGATGGAAAGCGGCAAGTGGATCACGGGGAAGATCTTCATCGATACTACCTATGAGGGCGACGTGATGGCAAAAGCAGGCTGCAGCTACCATGTCGGTCGAGAAGCCAATTCGGTCTACAAAGAAACATTGAACGGAGTTCAAGTCGCTCACGCTCGCAGCCACCAATTCATCAAGGATGTCGATCCGTACAAGAAGCCGGGAGATCCGACCAGCGGTCTGCTGCCGCTGATTCAATCCGAGGCACCTGGTAAAGACGGGGATGGTGATCGGCATCTGCAGGCCTACAACTTCCGTATGTGTACCACGGATGTTCCGGAAAACCGTCGTGAATGGCCAAAGCCCGAGGGATACGATCCGGCTCAGTACGAACTGCTGCTGCGAAACTTTGAAGCGGGCGATCATCGTATCCCGTGGAATCCGATCTTCATGCCGAATCGCAAGACGGACACGAACAACAATTTCGCAATCTCAACCGACTTCATCGGCGGCAATTACGATTATCCCGATGGTGATTACCAGACTCGCGATCGCATCTTTCGCGAACATGTCAAATACCAGATGGGTTTGATGTATACGCTGGCCAATCATCCGCGAGTTCCAGAATCGGTCCGCTCACACTTCCAGCGTCTGGGATTAGCAAAAGACGAGTTTCAGGACCACGACAACTGGCCTCACCAGTTGTATGTCCGTGAAGCCCGTCGGCTGATCAGCGAATACGTCATGACAGAGCACAATTGCCAGGGACGTATCGAATGCGATGACCCCGTCGGAATGGGGGCTTACAACATGGATTCACATAATGTCCATCGCTACGTCACAAGCGATGGCAAGGTTCGCAACGAAGGGGACATCCAGGTCGGCGTGTCACCGTATCCGATTTCGTACCGATCAATCCGTCCGAAAAAATCTGAATGCGAAAACCTGCTTGTTCCAGTCTGCCTCGCGGCTTCTCACATTGCCTACGGCTCGATTCGGATGGAACCCGTCTTCATGGTATTGGGCCAGAGCTCTGCAACTGCTGCCTGCTTTGCATTGGATGCAGGCGTCGCAGTTCAGGATATCGATTTCCCTCGACTGAAAGAGCGTCTGCTGGCAGACCACCAGGTGCTGCAGTGGACGGGAGCAAAAAAGTCGGTCGGAATTGATCCCAAATCACTTCCAGGAATTGTCATTGATAACGCCGAAGCGAAGTTAACGGGCGACTGGTCGCAAAGTTCTTCGATCTCGGGCTATGTCGGGACGGAGTACCTGCACGATGGGGCGGAAGGAAAGGGGACGAAGTCGGCTGAGTTTGTCGCAAAAGTCCCATCCGGAAAGTTCGATGTCCGGGTCGCCTACACTCCGAATCCCAATCGAGCCACGAACGTTTCAGTGTCGATCGAGTTCCCGTCAAAATCTGTGAAAGCTCGGCTGAATCAACGGGAAGCTCCGAAGCATGCTGGTTTTCAGTCTGTCGGAACGTTGGAACTCATCAGTGAGCAATCCGTGAAGGTCATTATTTCGAATGCCGATGCGGATGGCCACGTCATCGTTGACGCGGTGCAGTTCTTCCCGATCAAATGACTTCTGACATCAACCGGACGCCTGAGCGTTCCGGCTGATGATCGTCACTACCCACGGATGACTGTCTTTTTGCCACGGAATGGAGTTGATTGTGAAATTGCTGATTGTTGGTGGAGTTGCAGGTGGAGCGTCGGCAGCAGCCCGGGCACGTCGATTGTCGGAAGATGCTGAAATCATTCTGTTCGAACGTGGCCCCGACGTGTCGTTTGCCAACTGCGGTCTCCCCTATTACGTCAGTGGTAAGATTGCGGATCGCAACAAGCTGCTGGTGACCACCCCTGAACGACTGCGGTCGCGGTTCCGGCTGGATGTCCGGACATCGTCATCAGTGGTAGCGATTGACCGAGCCGCCAAAACGATCCGAGTCCGCGAACTTTCGACGGGGCGAGAATATGTCGAAACCTACGACAAACTGATCCTCGCCCCGGGTGCTGCTCCGTTGACTCCGCCAATACCCGGCATCGATCTTCCGGGGATCTTTACGCTGCGCAATCTGCAGGATGTTGATCGCATCAAATCGGTTGTCACCGGAGGGATCAAGCAGGCTGTCGTCGTGGGGGCAGGATTCATCGGCCTGGAACTCGTCGAGAACCTCGTCGAACTGGGGATCTCCACGACACTGGTGGAACTGCAGCAGCAGGTCCTGCCACCACTCGACCAGGAGATGACAACCCCGATCGTCGAAAAACTGCGAGCGAAAGGGGTGAATCTGGTTCTAGGCGAAAGCGCCGATGGATTCGAAAAGTCGGCTGATGGAATCGCCATCAGGCTCAAGTCGGGCAAAACGCTCACGGCCCAGATCGTGATTCTTGGAATCGGTGTGCGTCCGGAAAATCGACTGGCGACAGAAGCGGGACTGGAACTTGGCGTCCGGGGAGCAATCCGCGTGAATGCCTCACTGCAAACATCAGATCCCGACATTTACGCAGTGGGCGATGCGATTGAGATTCAGGATTTTGTGCTGGAATCTCCGTCGATGATTCCGCTGGCGGGCCCTGCAAATCGTCAGGGGCGAATGGCCGCCGATCATGTTTTTGGTCGAACGGTTCATTATCGAGGTTCGCAGGGGACAGCCATTGTCGGCGTCTTTGACCTGACGGCGGCAATGACGGGGGCCTCAGAAAAGTCGTTGATTCGAGCCGGGCGACCGTTTCGAAAGATTTATGTCCATCCAGCCAATCATGCCGGCTATTACCCGGGGGCCGAGCAGATGACATTGAAGCTGCTGTTCGACCCGGCCTCAGGAAAGGTTCTCGGAGGTCAAGGCGTTGGCGGCAGTGGTGTCGACAAGCGGATTGATGTCATCGCAGTCGCCATCCAGGCAGGATTGACCGTGTTTGACCTGGAGCAGGTAGAACTCGCGTATGCCCCACAGTACGGTTCTGCCAAGGACCCGATCAACATGGCGGGCTTCGTTGCAGCAGGTTTGATAAGGGGGGATCACCCGCAAATCGATGTCGAAGCCATTCTGAAAATGCCTGTCGAACAACGCCCGATGCTGCTCGACGTGCGAACGCCGCAAGAATTCTCACAGGGGCAGCTTCCCGGAGCAATCAACATCTCCGTCGACGACCTGCGTGAGCGTCTGAGTGAACTTCCACGTGACCGGCCGATTGCCGTTTATTGTCAGGTCGGCCAACGCGGCTACATCGCCACACGAATCCTGATGCAACGGGGATTTGACGTCGTCAATGTTGGCGGTGGCTACAAGACCTATCGGTTATATGCACAGGTTCAGAATGCCTGAAGCATCCCTGTCAGATTTGAAATTGACATCCCTCAGTAAGAGAGCAACCGTGACTCGTTCCCTTCGTACATCGATCGTGGCCGTTCTGTCTTTCGCATCATCTCTGATGATTGCGGCGCGGTGCGAGGCCGCAGATGAGATCACGCGAGTCTTTATCCTTGCGGGCCAGTCAAACATGGTCGGCTCGGACGCTTATCCCAAGCGGATTGATGAATTCCCGGAATTTCGGGGGGCTGGTGCTCCTCAGGAAGACGTTCTCTATTCGTACATTCTGGGGAACGGTGACGAATCATCCAAGGGATGGGTTGCACTGAAGCCGCTGAGTGCGTTTGGACCGGAAATCACATTCGCGCGGCGCGTTCGCCAGCAGGCGAAATGCCCTGTCGCGATTATCAAATCGGCGGTCGGAGGAACAACCGTCGCCTTTGACTGGAATCCAGATGCTCCCGACAAGGGACAGAAACTGTATCCACGAACATTGCAGTTGATCCGCGATTCGCTGAAGGGGTTGGAAGAGCGTGGGATCCGGTATCGTCTCGAAGGGGTGCTCTGGCACCAGGGCGAAAATGACATGCTCGATCGCAACCTCTACAAGCAATATGCCGAGGGGCTGACAAAGCTGATCGCTCGTCTTCGAGCCGACCTGAAGGCGCCTGACTTGAAGTGGTACATTGCCGAAGTCAGCGAAAAAGGGATCTGGGGGATGGATCACCGCAGTAACCTTGGAATTCTGCATCAGCAACAGCAACAGGTTCTGAAGGCCGATCCACTGCTGCGCTGGGTGCCGACTTCGCACCTGGCCTTTGAAGTGATGGGAAGCGGGCAGCCCCACTATCACTATGGGACTCAGGGCCAGTTGCAGATGGGCGAAGCGTTTGCAGCCGCTTATCTGCAGGAGATCGGTAATCCAGTTCCGGTTGCTGATCGACGTTTTTCAGGAGAACTGCCCGTCCCAACAAAAGGCCGGGTTCGACTCTTCGCGCTGGTCGGTCAACGCAATATGGAGGGAGAAGATTCTCACGTCACTGAGATCCAACAGTTTCCAGAGTTCGAGTCGCTCGCAAAAGATCAGGATCATGTCCTGTTTCGATATTCTCTGGGTGGCGGCGTTCGGGCTTCAAAGGACTGGGAGCGATTAGGACCGGTCGACTTCCTGGGCAGCTTTGGGCCGGAACTGAGTTTTGGCGCCCGTATCCGCAAATCGATCGATGCGAACGAAGGAGTCGCGATCATCAAGTTTACTCATAGTGGCGCCCAGGGCCCTGACTGGTCCCCTCTCGGCTCTGCAGAATCGCATCGAAGCCTGTATCCCAAACTTGTTTCATTCCTGAATGAGGCTCAGGCCGATCTGATCCGTCGTGGTTACACCAGTCAGTTCGAAGGCCTCTTCTGGCATACGGGAGAAAACGACACCTACTTCGGCCCCTACCTCAAGAACAATTCAAATGCACTGAAGCAATTGATCGAACAGCTTCGTAAGGATCTGAAACATCCCGATCTGCCGGTGTTCATCACCGAACAGCACAAAAACGCACCGTGGCGAAACATGGCCGAGATCAACGCCGGACTGAAATCGCTGGCTCAAGCAACACCAGGGGTCAGCCTTATCGAAACCTCACAGTTGCCCCATGCAAAACTCCATTTCGGGACTGAGGGGACGTTGCGGCTCGGTCGGGAGATGGGTGACGCCTACCTGAAGTCGAAGGGAGTGATCGCTCCCTGAGTTGTCGCATCTGCGGATGCTTGCTGACGCTGTGTTACAGCGTGGATGAGTTGTAATGGTCATTGTCTGTTCAGAGGCTTAATGCACAACTCGTCGCCCATGGCGATTTGCTGAGGAGAAATCATGAACTGGGTCGATGTGTCGCTTCCGTTCCTCATCGGTTTTTTCATGGTTGCCAGTCCCGAGATGTACGTCAAATCAAAGCCCGGGGACGTACCAGAAGAGGCCGAGCGCCGGCGATCTGTTTACCGACGGATTGGATTCGTGATACTGCTGATAGGTGTGATCATGGCCATTTCGAAGCAGACAACAAAGTTATGAGGCGAGCAAGTCACAGAGGCCAGACTCTTTGATGCTGGAGACGGCGCGAGTTACCGAGACCAAAGAGTCCTGACCCCATTGATTTCGCCCTGAAGGTATTTGGAATATTGGAGAAAGGAAGCGAATCGATGACAAAAATATCGAAAGAAGAGGCAATCGAACTCGCAATCAAATGTGCCAACGATCTGAAACTCAAAGAGTCGATTGTTGCAGGAGCATATCGTGTTGAAGACAATGGTGACCCGTACTGGCGAGTGTTACTCGAATTCGTCGACAATGCTGATGTGATATTGGAATTGCCACAAGACATCGGCATCAACGTGGATGAATCCACTGGACGTGCATGGATGCTGAAAAGTTTGTAGGCGCCGCTGGGTGGCTCAGGTTGGTCGTCCTCGGGAACTTTGATCGTGAGTTTGCGCTGCGCGAGGGGCGTGCACGTTGAAAACGTGCACCACATCGTGGAGCACGATTTCATCGTGCTCGCAAGAGTACCTTTTCGCGCAGTGCCAACTCGGGGCCTGGAACAGGGGACAGGTCCATGTTCCTCCTTCGATCACGACTGGTCATTTTCGTTTATAATAGACCTGTCCTCAAGTATAATCGAAAGCAAAGAGTCCTGCCCGCTCGACTGCCCCCTTTGAATCGACCGCGACTGTCGCTCAGTTGGGATCGGTCAGCGGCAGTTGCTGATGGGTGACGCCTGGTTGAAGTCGAAAGGAGCAAACGTTCGATGAGTTGTCGCTGCTGCGGGCGCTACCTGATCTGTGTGGTGCTGTTCTGCTTCGGACAGTCCAATGCCGACGAACTCGGAATCGCGCCGTTGATCGGTTACACCGAACTTCAGACAAATCTTCCAGGCGGTCGGCATGCGAATGTGCGGACCATGCGGGCCATGGTCATTCGCCGGGATGGAACAGATCGACGGAGCATCGGGCAGGAACTCGCCAATGAAGCAGACGCCTGGACACAGTTTGCGGGTTGGTCCCCCGATGGGACGCTGGCCATTATTGGTCGCGGCTGGCAGGATCCCGAGAACGCCCAGTGGGAAGAAGAACACAAGACATTCCGATTCACGCCAGGGAAATGGCTGGTTGACTCCTGTCTGGTCAATCTCTCAACGGGAACCGCCACGAATCTGACTGCGGTTGACCGGATCAGTCATTACAACAGTGGTCTATTCTTCATGCCGGATCAAAAGCGACTCGGTTTCACCGCGCTGATTAGCGGCATCTCGAAACCGTTTGTGATGGATCTGGATGGTCGGAACAAGCAGGATCTTTCCGGTAAGGATGCGGGGTTTGCTTATGGATACAGTGCCTCGCCCGATGGGAAGCTGATCAGTTATCACGAGAACTATCAGATCTACATCGCGAACGTGGATGGAACCGGCAAGCGGCACATCAAGACAGGGCATCCGTTCGACTTCGCGCCACGATGGTCACCATGCGGCCAGTGGTTGCTGTTTGTGAGTGGTGAGCATTACAACTG
>CAIWEX010001322.1 GCA_903911795.1 uncultured Schlesneria sp. | reverse complement strand
CGGACTTGAGTCGCCTGTGTCACGAATCGTCGCCTTCGATGAGGTCATCGTGACGAAATGTGATCCGTCGGCTGGCGAGAAACCATAGTCCTGACAGAGATTCACAGGTGGCAAGCAGGCACGTGGCGCGGTGACGAAAAATACGTGGGTTCCGACGCAAACGTGATGTCCGTGCGATCCGTTTGCAGGAAATTCGTCATGCTCGGAATGTTTCGGGGCGTCCCCGACAGCGTGGTCGTGACCACAGCACGAAGAATGTACTTCGATTTCCGACGCTCTACAGGTCGCTTCCCACCCAGGATGATTTTCCGTGGCACACTGGCGTTGCTCACATGCGTGCGTTCCCAGCCCACTGCAACAGCACGCAAAGTGCTGGGCAGCAAACGTGGCAAGCATCAACATGGATACCAGACGATTCACGAATCGACTCCCGTCGGCAACTACTGCCGATTATCGGCGATTGACTGCGCATGTCAACGGCGCTTCGGCGGTTGGCCGCCTGAATGCATTCTCTATACCATTCGGGTTTTGCCGTACGAACACTTGAACACCTTCGGAAAATCGATACAAGCGGCAAGTTGAAGAATCAAATCGAAGGACAGTGTGATCGTTGTGAGGACGCATGGCCCGCCTGGTTCCGCAACCCGGTGTCGACACTCAACGCTGGATAACGAAGTCACTTCCATTGTCCTTTGTCAAAGCTACTGTCGCGGCTGACGCTTCGTAAGAATCCGGTGCGAGCCAAGCAGTTCTCCCTCGCAGACCAGTTCCAGAGCGAATGCCCCTTCATGCGGGACCGGCAGTACTGGCAACGGGACGGTCAACTGCACGGTTTCGAGCGGGTTCCGACACTCCACCTGAAATTCGAACTTGAACATCACGGTGTTGTCATTCAGGTCAACATACCGCAATTCAAACGACCTTTGGCCATGAACCTCCGTCAAGCTGACATAGGCCGACGGTGAACCCGCGCGGATTAACCGATTGAGCGGCAGCTGTTGTTGGGAATTCGCATCGCCTGCAGCGCCGTTGCCAGCTCCATTTCCAGAACCTCCACCGTTTCCTGCTCCGGAATCTTTCGATGGAGCGTTGGTTTGCGGAGACGGTTCCTCGTTTCCCGGTAGAAAGAAAATTGTGCCGAAGATTCCGCAAATCACAAACTTACCCGTCGCCTGATCCTGATAAATATGATCAGCCACGAGTAACGCTTGCAGTACCGGTACGGCCATAAAAAATTCCACAACGTGAATGACGAGATTTCGACGGAATAGACGGGACGATACCAGAAATCAGACAGCAATGTCGGGTGTATCACTGACGATTCGACGATCGCGATTGATCCTTTTTCAGATTATCAGCCCAGCCGGGTTGCAATTCTCGCGGGAATGGTCAAATTCTTGCAATTCGTACTTGTCACTGCGAATCAAGGAGTTCCCAATTGAATCTGAAAGATTATATTCGAAACGTCCCCGACTTCCCGAAGCCCGGGATTTTGTTTCGCGACATCACGCCACTGTTGTCGGCACCTCAGGCGTTTCGTCATACAATTCGGCAATTTGCCGAACATTTCTGCGATGCAAAGCCTACGGCGATCCTGGCCGCTGAATCGCGCGGGTTCATTTTCGGTGCACCGCTCGCTCTGGAACTGGGGATCTCGTTTGTTCCAATCCGGAAGCCGGGGAAACTCCCCTTTGAAACCCGTCGCTTTGAATACGATCTCGAATACGGCAGCGATTCGCTGGAAATGCACGTTGATGCTTTGCCGGAAGGAAGTCGTGTCTTGTTGCTTGATGACCTGCTCGCAACAGGGGGAACGATCGAAGCCTGCAAGAAACTCGCTGAACAAAGCGGTGCTGACGTTGTCGGATGTGGATTCCTGGTGGAACTGACATTCCTCAATGGGCGCGATCGATTGAAGAATTGTGATATCTTCAGCCTGATTCAATATGACGGTGAAGACTGAGCAGGCGGTGCCGGATGAGTATTTCCACCCCCATGGCAACAGATCAACGTCGCTATCGAATCCTGTTTGCTGTCGCACAGGGATTGGCGCTGTTGCTGGGGGGCTTCACCTTGTTGAACATCGCAGGTGAACTGAGAAACCCAGGATTTGACGCCAATCTCTGGTGGATTGATTTGAGGTTCGCGAATCGAACCTTAAACCGACTTCTGCTGCTTTCCATGGCCATCGGGCTGCTGGGATTTGCGCTGCGGCCTCAATTTGCTCCATGCCACGGCTGGTTGCTGAGTTCACTTCTGGCGGTTTTGATTGTCATCGCGGCGATGAACGCGTGGGTGTTTCGCCAACTGGTGTCGACTGGAGTGATCCAGTCGAGTTTCGGTGTTCCCCTGTCAGCCATCGTCGTAATAACGCTGATACTGATAGTCTGGGGCTGCCACTCGTCGATCCGGTATTCCACACGCTGCTGGCAGGATCGCGGATACTACTTGCTGTCGGTTGCGATCGGCCTGTTGTTGTTTCCGCTGGCACAAATGTACTGCTTCGGAAAAACCGATTATCGACGCCCGGCCGATCTGATCGTCGTGTTTGGCTGCAAGGTCTTTTCGGATGGGGTACCATCCATGGCGCTCTCGGATCGCGTGAAAACGGGCGTCGAGTTATATCACGCAGGACTGGCTCCTCGGCTGGTCTTTTCGGGTGGCCCGGGGACAGGCGAAATCGACGAAACGGCGGCCATGCGGAATCTGGCCATGGAACTGGGAGTGCCGGATGAAGACATCATTCGAGATCCCGAGGGACTCAATACCCAGGCCACTGTCCATAATCTTGTCGCCGCCAATGGTGATGCCGCACGTCCTCGGGTTCTTGCTGTCAGCAATTTCTATCACCTGCCTCGCATCAAACTCTGCTTCCGCAGGGCCGGATGGGAAGTTTGGACCGTACCAGCCAGAGAATCACGACGGCTGTACTATCAGGAAAGATTCCTGCTGCGCGAAGTTGCTGCTCTGTGGTGGTACTATCTCAATCCCAGTTAAGTCGCCTCATGTCGTTCAGTTCACCAACTGCGCCAACGTGAACAAGTTGTTAACTGTCTCAAAGTTCCGAACACGACTGTAAGTATCAATTCGAACGTAAGGCAAACGACATGAGTAATCCCAACGATCCTTCAGCGGCAGCAGAAGCGACGCCACTGTCATTGCGAGACCTGCAGTCACTGATCCGCCAGATGTACGGTGCGAAAGACGAAGCTCGTGGTGTTGAAGGAACGTTCATGTGGCTGATGGAAGAGGTCGGGGAATTATCTGCCGCTCTGAGAGAAGGTGATCACGAAGCGCTGACCTTGGAATTTGCAGATGTGCTCGCCTGGCTGGCGACAATCGCCAACGTTGCGGGAGTGGATCTGGAGGCCGCGATTCGAAAGAAATACGGGTCGGGATGTCCAGGCTGCGGTCAGTTCCTTTGTCGCTGTGACATCAGTGCCAAGCCGTGAGTATGGGAGCAGTCAGCTTTCAGCGATCAGCGATTTTGAAGTTCCGTTCTGCTCTGAACCAAACAACGCGCGATCGGCGCGGGTCTCCCGACCCCGCCGAAACGGTGGACCGAAGGTCTCCTCTTCACTGGTGTCGCTAATTCACTGACCTTCATCGTGAGGCAAATTAGAGAAGTGTCCGGTGACGGGGTTGCTGCCCCTTGGTCGTCTCAGCTATCGTGATGCGACGTTAAATACTGCACTTCGCGATCTGGCAAGGGAGGATTTCATGGACTGTGTTCGCAAGTTACCCAATATCATGTTTCCCGTTTCTGCGACCGCTCTTGCATTATTGGGGCTGGCGATCTGTCTGATGACAATGAGCCTGGATTCCCCAGTCGCGTGGTGTATGATTTGGATGGTCGTCCTATTTATTGGATCCGCAATGCTGCACTGGATGAACTACTTGCGTCAATACATCGACTTTCGGATCGAAAAAGCGATGCAGGAGGTTGTGTTGCAGTTGAAAGCGGACTCAAACAGCCATGGTGCTCCGCAGCAGTAAGTCGATGCCCTCGTATTGCATGGTTCGTCACGAAGACGTAAGAGCCATCCCTTCGATCCCGACCAAACCCGCGCTAACTATCCGATCAGTTAATTGTGTTGACACCAGCGGCCGAAAACGCGGCAGACCCGAATCTGGCGGTTGCTGTCGGTTCCGTTGATGGCGCAGATCCTCGATCCAGAGCGTTTCCCTAAGATGAAACCGATAGTGCGATTCGTGCCGCGGCTGGAATGTCCGGAAGCGTTTCAAACCGGTTTTGCAGTTGTTTTTGTCTTATGGACAGGTTGAATCATGCGAAGGTGTGGAGCAACTTGGCCAGAATCTCGCCGATTCCAAAAACTACTGGTTGACGTGCACGAAAATCGCCGAGACAATGTGAAGACGTTGGTGCAATCACTGTTCTTTCACCCATCCGGCGAATTTTGCCGAAGGCTGCCGCCATGCGACGACTTATCCTCACTTGCGGACTTCTCGCTGTCGTGGGTGTTCTGCCGACTGTCGCCAGCGCTCAGCTCAATAACAATCGCGTCGGGTCAGGTTCGACGGGGGGATCGTCAGGTTTTGGCGGATCCAGCGGCTTCGGTGGGACGTCAGGCTCGTCCGGTTTCGGGAACTCAGGATTTGGTGGTGCTGGTGGTTTCACCGGTGGCCTTGGTTCTGGAGGACTCGGCGGAGGTGGCTTGGGGGGAGGAATGGGTGGCTCTGGCGCTGGCGGCCTGGGTTCGATGGGGATGGGCGGCCAGGGAATGGGCGGAATGGGGCAGAATCAGGGTGGCGGATTCATCGGCGGCAATAACGGCAACCAGGGTTTGATTGGGCGAAACGGCCAGAATCAAAACGGAGTTGGCGGCATGAACGGAATGATGAACCAATTCGGTGGTGGAAACATGAATCGCGGTCAACGCGGTAACATGAACATGAACGCCATGAACAGCATGTTTGGGAACAACGGGAACTCGGGAGCCAATTCCGCTCCACCGATTCGTCCCCGCCAGAAAGTTGCCTTCGATTATCCAGTTCCCAAGTCGGAAGCACTCCAGACAAATCTGCAGAGTCAGTTGACTCAGGTGGCGAAGCGAAATCCCAAGCTCTCCAACATTCTCGTCAGTTCGGGTGATGCTGGCGAAGTCATTCTGCGCGGAGCAGTTAAAACGGAAGCCGACGCAAAGCTGGCTGAACATCTGGTCCGATTCGAACCGGGTGTCCGTTCGGTACGAAACGAATTGACTTTCACGGCGGCACCAGAAACTCCGTGAGTTCGTCATCAAGCTCCGTCGAGCACTTTCGTTCTCTTTCCCCTGCCGGATCTCCATCGCGACAGCCGCGTCGAGGTAGTGATGTTGACCGTTAAACTGTTCGCAAAAGCGCGTGATCTTGTGGGGAGTCCGACTGTTCAACTGGCGTGGTCCGATGGTCAAGTCGTGGCCCACCTCAAGCAAGTCCTCGGCGAACAGTATCCGGCCCTCGTTCCGCTCATTCCCCGGTTGTTCGTCGCCGTCAACAATGACTATGCCGCCGATTCGACCGCGATTTCGCAGGCGGATGAGGTTGCGTGCTTCCCGCCGGTCAGTGGTGGCTGAGCCTTGTGAATGACCGAACCTGGATGTGCAAATGATTTCGCTGACGCATGAACCGATCAATTATCAGGCCCTGACGGAGTCGGTACGCTCACCGAATTCCGGGGCCGTTGTCCTGTTTCTGGGGACAGTTCGCGAATTGACCGGCGGTCGGCGTACGGTGGCGCTGGACTATGAAGGCTATCCCGCGATGGCTGAAGCCAAACTCGCGGAACTCGAAGCCGAGGCCTGCCTGCGCTGGCCGATCGACCGCGTCGGTATCATCCATCGGTTGGGACATCTGGAACTTGGCGATATCAGTGTTGCTGTCGCCGTCAGTTGCCCTCACAGGGAGCAGGCCTTTGAAGCTGGCAAGTTTCTGATCGATGAACTGAAAGTTCGGGTTCCGATCTGGAAAAAAGAAAACTGGGACGATGGTTCGACCGAATGGGTCCACCCCGGCGGCGAAATGTCGAAGCCCGAGTGAGCATTCGGTCGCTCCACAGCGTAGAATCATCAACGGGCGGGTCCGGCCGGAATCGGTTCGGCCACAGGATGTCAGTCAATGCATCCGCCCCAATTTGAATGCTTCCAGTTGGTCCTTGCTGGAAGCCAACTGCGAGATCAACGTCGAAATCTTACGGAGTTGCCTTGATTGGCAAACGAGTATGTCTGAATTACTTCCCCTGATCGATAGTTTCGGCCGGCTGCACAATAACCTGCGGATCAGCGTTACGGACCGTTGCAACATCCGTTGTTTCTACTGCATGCCCGCCGAGAACGTCGAGTTCATGGAAAAGTCGGAACTGCTGACGTTTGAAGAAATCGAACGATTCGTTCGCGTCGCTGTTCCCCTCGGCATCAATAAACTTCGCCTGACTGGTGGTGAACCATTGGTTCGCCGCGAACTTCACAAGCTCGTTGAAAAGCTCGCAGCGATTCCGGGGATTCAAGACATTGGCCTGACGACCAACGGGATCATGTTGGCCGAGCAGGCCGCTGACTTGTATGCCGCGGGACTGCGGCGAATCAATGTCAGCCTGGATGCACTGTCACCCGAAAAATTCAAGCAGTTCACACGGCGCGACGGATTTGAAAAGGTCCTGGAAGGAATCAAAGCCGCGCAGCGCGTCGGATTTGATCCCGTCAAAATCAATGCAGTTTCCGTTCGAGGGATGACAGAAGAAGAAGTCGTTCCGTTTGGACATTTCGCTCGTGAAACAGGGGCTGATGTTCGTTTCATCGAATACATGCCTCTGGATGCAGACAATGCCTGGGAACGTGGCAAGGTCTTGTTTGCTCACGAGATCATCGAACAACTTTCGACGGAAATCATGCCGCTGATTCCCGAGGGCCAGCCGGACAAGAATGCGCCGGCTACCGATTTCGTGTTTGAAGATGGTATTGGACGGATTGGATTCATCGCGTCCATCAGTCAGCCTTTCTGCATGAGTTGCAATCGAATTCGCATTACAGCCGACGGTAAATTGAGAAACTGCCTGTTTAGTCTCGATGAGACGGATCTTCGCCCGCTGCTGCGCGAAGGTGGCAGCGACGCTGCGATTACCGAAGCGATTCGCGCCAGTGTCGCGGCGAAGAAGGAAGGCCACGAAATCAATACCGCTCGATTCATCCAACCCGACCGCCCTATGTATTCCATTGGTGGATGAAATGCGTCATCGTACCGATGGCGGATGTGCAGTTTCACGAGCAGTGATCAACAACCTGCAATCCTTCAAAGGAGGCGATGATGGATGGGCGTCATACGTTTGTCGTGGGTTTGGGAACGCTGGCAATGATCAATGCCGGACTTGCTCAATCGAAAAATCGAAGTGGGTTGGTTTGGTTCCTGATTTCCCTGGTGACAGGGCCGATCGCGACCTTTCTGCTTGTCACTGTTTTTTCGGACAAATTGCGGCAGGATTAAGGCTGCGGAATTGCCACTTGGTGGCGAGCGGCATGACTTCGAGCGTTTGAAGCCAATGTTTTGGTCATCGTGCAGGATATTGGTCGGACAGGTGCGCTCGCCGAGTGCGTAAGTGGCCTAGATCGCATTGCATTTTACTGTATCGCGAAGTTGGAGAAGACAGTAGATTCAGGGAATCTTGTGGGGGACCATAAGAGTATATTCGAAGGAGTTTCGCCGCGAGGTGCTGGCGGCG
>CAIWEX010001321.1 GCA_903911795.1 uncultured Schlesneria sp. | reverse complement strand
GGTGATTCTGGTGACAGGGGGCGCCAAGGGGATCGGGCTGGGGGTCTCGCAGCTTCTGGCTGCCGAAGGAGCGATCCCGGTGATCGTTGGCCGTAATGACGCCGATAACAGGGCCGCAGTTCAATCGATTGAAGCGGCGGGAGGTCAGGCGTGGGCTGTCACGACCGAATTGAATCAGACTGAGCAATGCCGACATGCCGTGGAAGCCACGGTGGCACGATTTCAGCGGATCGAGGGGCTCGTCAACAATGCCGGGATCAACGATGGCGTAAATCTGGAACATGGTGACACAGAGCGGTTCATCGCATCGCTGCGGAAGAATCTTCTGCACTATTACGAAATGGCACACTTCGCTCTTCCAGAGCTGAAGAAGTCACGTGGGGCCATCGTGAATGTCGGTTCCAAGGTGGCCGAGACTGGCCAGGGAGGAACATCGGCCTATGCCGCGGCAAACGGCGGGCGCAACGCCCTGACGCGTGAATGGGCGGTGGAACTGGCGAAGTACAGCATTCGCGTGAATGCCGTCATTGTTGCCGAATGCTGGACACCGATGTACGCCACCTGGCTGGCAACGGTTCCCGATCCGGAAGCGACTCGCAACGAAATCGAAGCACGTATTCCGTTTGAACATCGCATGACGACCTGCGAAGAAATCGCGAACATGGTCGCGTTCCTGCTGTCCCAGCGTTCCAGCCACACGACTGGACAACTCATTCACGTTGACGGCGGATACGTTCACCTGGACCGATCAGTGACGGCACTCACGTAGGTATTTACGTCGTCTGGAATGCGCCGGGGCAATTGCCTACGAATTCAAGAGATCTCGCAAGTGGAAATGATGCTTGCCAAGTTTCCCGCCGTAGTTCCCTGCAGTGATCCTCAGGACGCCTGCTGATGCTGCGGCAGCATGAAGGCCGCGGCGCATGGCTGATTGAACGGCCTCGAAGCTCAGGCCGTCGATCACGATTTCATAGACGGCCTGACAGCCCTTCGGTAGTTCGGATTCCGTCACGCCTCGCAGCGTCGGGCAATAGGCGTCGTTCGTACTCGCCTTCAGTTTTGGATACTTCGAACCAACCTTGCTTCCCGAGCGGACCAGTCCCCCTGGAAACGGCAGTGCAACATCGGTCCCCAGGCGAATCGCATCGACAGCCGCTTCGGCTGCCTGCAGTGCCGTCGCCGAGTTTGTCCCGCAGATCAGCAGGTTACCACCAGCCACGCCCGTAATCGTGCCGAAATAGTCCTCGCACAGGAATTCACCATCCATTACCGGAATACGCCAGAAGCGGCGGTCTTCCAGTTTTTTGGACTTCTGGAAGGTATCCCCGAAATAACGAATTCCCCCGCCAATCCGGATCCGCTTTTCCTTGGGGCAGTCGAAGATCCCGTTGAAACAGGCGGTCGTGGGACAGGTGAGAATACATTGCCCGACTCGACCCTGCAGTGACTTCGCCAGACTGTCCGTACTGAATCCAAACACCAGCACCGAAACACCCGGTCGACCGTCTGGCGTTTGATCTGCCGGGATCTGCCGTTCAATGGCCGCTTCGACATCACAGGCGATCACACTGGTGGCGTTGCCACACAGGACCGTCGCCGCGGTTTCGGCCCACTTCGCGTTGACGGCCGTGATAATGAGTCGAGCCCCCTTGATCGGGAATGCTTCCGCAAACGTGTCGACGATTTCGACGCCGTTGAAGTTCAGCAGGGCTGGTGTTGTCGCGAGGTCCGACGTCATCTGGATGTCCGGAAAATTCTGGTTAGCGTGGAGGAATCACGCACGATTCGTGCATGTAATCGAGGCCGACCGGGTAGTTGCGCCACTGAATGGAATAGTACTTTTCGAACCACTCTTGGATGCTGCTTTCCACGTCGTGATCATAGTCAGGCTCAACATGCAATGTCTTGCCGATCAGCGGATCGCGGATCTCACCCTGCTCGACAACGACCCGACCCGACTTGATCACCAGTCGGGGAAGTTCGAACATGGTCTCTTTGTTTTCGTGCGGCGTGTAGATCGTGATATCCGCGTCGGCTCCGATCCCCAGGTGCCCCTTGTTCTTGAGCCCCAGAATGCGTGCCGGTCCCGCTCGCGTGATGATCGCAATCTCGTTCAACGTGTATTCGCGAGTCATGTCATTCAACGTGGAACGCTGCAGGATTTCGATCGGACAGCTTTTCAGAATATCCTGACGATAGGTTCGGTCCATCAACAGGCGAATGATCTGCGGATACGCCAGGAAGGAACCTCCGTTCGGATGATCGGTACTCATCACGACTCGCCAGGGATCGTTGACGAGCAGGTACCACTCCAGGCCGATCGCCCATTGCAGAGAATGGACCAGCGACTTGTTCTTGTATTTGATTGGCGTGATACCGCAGCCTGATTCCATTTCAGTATCGCTGCTGAACCACTTGCCTCCATAGACCTTTGACAGGAAGTAACCGAGAGGTCCGTCTCCGGTCATGCTGGTCGTTTCGCCAAACAGCACCTGTCCGACGTCGACCGTGATATTCGGGTGCGAATTCACGTAGTCTGCCAGCGGTATGACCTTGCTGTTGAAAGTATTCTCATCCCCATCCCCACCACCATAGCTGTGGAACTGGACGTGCGTCAGATGCCCGCCGTGCCCTTCGAGGGCCTGCATGGTGTCGAGAGTTGTATGCCAGTTTCCAGGCATCCCAAGGTTGTTACAGTGAATGTGGACCGGATGGGGCAGACGTAATTCTGAGGCGGCTTGAGCCACGCCACGAATGATCTGTCGGGGAGTGATGTGAAAGTGATCGATATCTGAATCGAGCCCGCTGACGTTTCCCGCCTGATGCGACTTCCAGACTTCTACGCCACCTGGATTGACGAGCTTTGGTGCAAACCCACGTGTCGCCGTCAGCAGCCAGCCGATGAAGGCCTTCAGCTTCTGTGGCTCGTTCTGGGCGATCGACTGCATCACAAAGTGGTTGTTCCCCATCAGGACATAAAAGCCTTTGTCCAGGCAGGGGGTATCATCGAATTCCTCGTGAGCGTGGCGGGCACCAAGCGGCGGGACAGCCGCATCGAACGCGGTGGTATAGCCCAGTCCCGCATACTTGTAGCCCGTGGCAAACGTACTGGGGACACTTCCCATCGAACCGCTGTGCGCGATCGAAGTCCGCCGCATCTGTTCGCCACGACGCTTTTCTTCCGGACGCATTTTGCGGGCGACGTTGACCTTGGGCCCTGCGATATGACAGTGCATGTCGATCCCGCCCGGCATGACAACCAGACCTGCCGCATCAATCGTGCGTGACGGGCGGACAGTCGGATCAGTGGGGGCTTCGACGATCCGTCCGTCGGCAATCCACAGGTCGCGCACCTGACCATCGACCCCATTGGCCGGGTCGTAGATTGTCCCTTGCGAGATCTTCAAATAGTCCATGTTGGGCATTGAGTCGAATCTTTGCTGGGTGGAAAGCTGTCGGATTTCCGCAGTAGACGGCGAGTGACTGGCTAGCTGGTAATCCCCTTGATCAGCTTGACCCGCTTTTCGATTTGCGTCAGGACTTCGAAGTCGCTGGGGTGCGGCGAATCAAACGCAGGACGCAGTGGAATCGGAACATCGTCCATACGATAGACGGTTCCGCCGGTGTTGATTCCATACGTCGCCACCGTAAAGGCCACGGCCGCAGCCCGCGTTGTCGGCGTCTCTTTGGCATCCAGCGCGATAAACGGGATCTTGGCCAGGTGTTCACGAGCGGGTTGTGAGAAATTCGCCATTGGGTCACAGGCGATCGTCATCGCACTGTCCGCTTCGCCGTTAGCCAATGTGTCCGACGTCGTGTATTCGCCGGGATTGAATCGCGGATAGCCACGCGAATGGTTCACGCCAAAGGGATAACCGGTTCGCCACGAGACCACGTTATCGGCACCCGACACGTTTCCATGTCCCCGGTTTGCCTTGGCGGCAAAACGAGTGAATGCGTTGAGATCACGAGTCAATGCCAGCAAGGCTTCGGTATTGGCGTGCTTGCCTCGCGTCATCGTCAGCCCCATCCCGAAAAAGATGACGCCGAACTTGGCTGCTTTCATCTTGTCCATCAGCCCCTGCCAGACCGAGAGTTCGACCCCGGTATCTCGCAAGACCGCTTCGGGATCGAGTTCGACGCCCTTGGCGAGTGCCCGCAGCGCCCAGAGTGCCTCAAAGTCGGCACGTGGTTTGATCTGGATGAACTGGTCGGCGGCCTTGGCACTCTTGGTCTTGCGCACATCAATCAGGACACACGTACGGTCCTTGCGACCGTTTGGCAGAAACATCCCTTTGGGCATCAGGCTGTAGCGAGTGAAATGGCGCGGGTGACTTTCGGCAGGGTTGGAACCCCAGAAAATGATCAGGTCGCCACGATTGGCCACTTCACCCAGGGAACAGGTCACTTCACCGACCCCCTGGAATGCCATCCCGGAGGGACCATGGCAGACACTGGTCGTGGTGTCGATCGTCCCATTGATCCAGTCGACGATACTGACCGCGACCCGCTGTGCTTCGCAGGGGGAATCGCTGAGGCCGTAGACGATCGGGTATTTTCCATTCGTCAGAATCTGCGCCGCGCGATCGTAGCCCGCTTCAAGAGTCGCAGGTTTTCCATCGATCAGGCAACTTGGTCGATCTTCGATACTGTGACTCAGGAACCAAGCCTTGCCCAGCACGCAGGCCCGCTTGGCCTCGGTGATGTGATTGTCCTGCACCGTCAAATCGATGTCATCACATACGCAGCCGCAAAAAGTGCAGGTTGCATCTGTCACGATCTTCAGAGCGCCCGGGACGGCGACCGTTTCAGTGGAACTGACCATACGAATGCCTCGTGAGAAATCCTGAATCATCGAAGACGGTAAATCTATTCGAAACTCTATTCTGACTCGACCGACGGTCAGACGCAACCACAATTACAAAAGGAGGTTCTGTTCACAGGTATCGGCTTTTGTAATGGGTTCTGGCCAGCAAACGACCCGAGCCTTCAGAAATCATCCCTGGGAAACGACTTCCAGTTGAACATCCATCCCTTTGCTGGTGGGCATCCCTGAACCGTGGGTGTCCCCACCCATCAAGCGGCTGGAAATATCACCGTAAGCAATGAACAGCATCCCGTTTGGAAGCTCATCCTTTTTCGCCGTGGAAACAGCCACTTCCACCGACTGACCTTCCTCGCTGGTCAGGCGAACAAAATCGCCATCGGCCAGGCCAAGCCGTGACATGTCGCCGACAGCAACCATCAGCGTGTTGATTTCACGCTGGTACTTTTCCAGGAATTTTCCCTCACTGATTCCACACCCCTGATCGCTGGTCCTGCCGGGAATCAGAATAAATGTTTCGGCCATGCGGTAATTACTCATGCGGTAACGAATACGAAAATCTGTCACCAGATCGTATCGAAGTGTCGGACCTGAGGCCATGCCAGAATTCATCGACAAGCCACAACAGTCGAAATGAACGGGGCTTAGATGCACCCTGAAGGTTCGCTGACGTCAACGGCAACGTGATGAAGGAAATGAGAATCTGGAAACAAAAAAACAGAGATCGCTGAGAATTCTCGGCGATCTCTGTTACTTTGTGTTTCATGCAGGACTGCTGGCAGTCAGCGACGACTGAAAAGAAGCACGTTACTTCAGCTTCGCCGAGGCTTCTTCGGCCGCTTTTCGCACGGCTTCGTCACTGTCCTTTGCCGCGGCCTTCAGAGCTTCGGCAGCTTCCGCCGAGCCTTTTCCGATCTTGCCCAGGGTTCGTGCCGCTTCGATCCGCACGTCGTTCCGGGGCGAACTTTGCAGGGCGACGATCATCAGTGGGATCGCGGTCTTTTTCGTTTCTTCGTCAGGGGCGATCTGGAGCAATGCCCACGCTGCAACAGTCTGTTCGTGATGAATCCGGCTATTCATCAGGCGTCGCAAAGCGGGAACGGCATCCTTGGCTTTGGGACCAATTCGCCCCAAGGCAAAACAGGCGGGACGTCGCAATGAGGGATCTTCACCGACGATCAATGCGATCAGATCGGGTACTGCAGGCTCACTGGCGGGGCCAATTTCTGCCAGGGCGATAATTGATTCTGCGCGAACTTCCGTCGACTCGTCACCAATCGCCTTTTGGAGTTCCTTCACTGCTCCGCTGGCCTTGGGACCGAGCTTTGCCAATGCCGTGGCTGCTTCCAGGCGAACTCGAGGGCGATCAATCGACAGGGCTGCGGCCAGGCGTGGGACGGCGATTTTCGCGTATTCATCGTTTTCAGGATCGAGTTGAAGCAGCGACCAGACACTCGCCAATCGCAACAGCGGGTCTTGAGCTTCCAAGGCACTCTTCAATGCTGCCGTAGCTTCTTTTGAACCGATTTTTCCCAGCGAGAAAGCGGCAGCTCCTCGATAGGCGAAGTCCTTGTCATTCATCAGCTTGATCAATTCAGGGACCGCCACTTTCGCGGCGGGTCCAATTCCAGCCAAGGCAAGAATGGCTTCCCGGCGTGTTTCCACTTCTTTCGCGTTCAGCAATCCAACCAGCGCGGGAACTGCTTCGGCAGCATCCGGGCCGATCTGGCCAAGGACGGTTACGACAAGTTGCTGGAACTGGGCAAGCTTCAATTTTTCCAGGAGCGGCGCGACGGATGGCTTGCCGATTTGTCCCAGAGCACTCGCAGCGGCGATCGTCACAGATCCCTTTTTATCGTCCATCGCAGCAGCCAGTGCGGGAACAGCAGACTTGGCGCCAGGACCAATGCTTCCCAGAGCGGTGGCGGCGTTGAGTCGCACGAATTCGTCCGCATCTTTCAGCAATTTCGTCAAATCATCGACCGCAACCACTGCAGCAGGACCGAAGTCAGCCAACGCTGCAGCGGCGTGGGTTCGTACTGCAGGCTTTGCACTGCTCAATTTTTTCACGATGGCGGGAATGGCAGCCTTGGGGTCCGCTTCGACAGCCGACAACGCTCGCATCGCGTGCCAACTGACCTCGTCATCCGTTGAAGCAACAGCAGCCAGCAGTGCATCCGTCGCACCACTCGCCCCGGGGCCGATGGCGGCCAGTGCATCGGCAGCGCGAATCTTTACCTGAGCATTTGGTCCCGACAGCGCGACCTGAAGTGCTGGAGTTGCAGTTGGTCCGACAGCCGTCAGACCTCGCACGGCATCGTTGGCAATTCCAGGAACCTGAGCCAAGCCAGCAATCAACACGGGAATCACTGCAGCAGTATCCGCTTTTTCGCTGGAAATATCTTCAATCGCAAAAGCTGCGGCAACATTCGTGGCGGCATCTTTCGACGCCATCAGCTTTCGCAACTGCGGGAGCGCTGCCTTGGCGTCTGAACCAAACATACGCAGGGAGTCGACAGCTGCGTGCTGAAGAATCGGGTCCTTGTCCGAGAGAACACTGATCAGGGCAGGAACCGATTTGGCAGCGTCGGCACTGATGTGCCCCAAGGACATCACAATTTCCAGCCGCAGCGAAAGGTCTTCGTGGCTGAGTGATTTGATCAGGGCTGGAATCGCAGCGGCAGCTCGCGGCCCCATTTCACCAAGCGACTGTGCGGCACCGACTTGTACATCAACCGACCCAGATTCCAGTTGCTTGACCAGTCCCTGAAGATCGGCTGCAGCGGCCAATTGGGACGCATACGCGACAACCACGACCGCCGTCAAAAAACTTCGCCATTGCATGTCACGACCCTTTGGAGTGCTATCAAAGCTTGAACGGAGGATGTCCGCTGGATACAACTAACCATTGTGAACACATTTGGTAAACGAGTTGCCACAGGCAATTCTATCGAAAGTGGCCACCGGGATGCCACTGTTCCCGTATGCTGAAAAAGTTACTTCACCCGCATTTCCATTTCGCCGGTGAGAAAAGAGGTTAGCTGACATGAATCGAGTGTTCGGAATTGTCTGCGTTTTGACGATCAGCACACTGTGTGGTCAGGCTTCGGCCCAGAACCGCTGGTACGCACCGCACGTCGGTTACGGTGGGTATGGCGGATACGGTGGATATGGATTCGGTGGAGGGACGACACCCGCGTCCGCAGCCGGGCATGCCATGGCAGATATGACCCGATCGCAAGGGATGTACAACGTGATGACATCGGCAGCGATGGTCAACGTGGAACAGGCCCGTGGCGAGTACATCCAGAATCAGAAGCAGTGGACGGAAGTCTACATGATGAAACAGCGAGTCGTTCAGGCGGAGCAAGCCAAGCGACTGGAAGAGGCCCGGGCCCGCAATGCTCGCATTGCCGAACAGCAGGCCGAACATCCTTCCAGCCTGCCGCCGCGACTCAATAGCAGCGAGCTGGATCCTGCGACCGGTAAAATTGCCTGGCCATCGGCCCTGATGCGTGATGTGTTTGCCTCACAGCGCAAAGAGATCGAAGGCTTGTTCGAAACGCGTGCTCATACCGGTTCGACCTCTGAGCTGACGGACGCGATCTACAAGAAAGTACGCGGCATGCAGGATGAACTGCGAAAGCACATCCGCGACCTCGTGACGCAAGAGTACATGGAATCACGAAAGTTC
>CAIWEX010001320.1 GCA_903911795.1 uncultured Schlesneria sp. | reverse complement strand
TGCCGGATTTCATCAGCAGCGACATCCATTATTACAACCTGCATGGCCCCGTGTTTGATCTCGTGACCACGATGGACAAGTTTCTGCATCTGGGAATGAAACTGCCCGACATCATCAGGCGTACCACCGAATTGCCAGCCAAGTTCCTGCAACGTGAAGGGGAACTCGGAACGGTGCAAGTCGGTGCACTCGCAGACATCACCGTTCTGGAACTCCAGGATCTTGAGTTCCCGCTGACCGATTCAGAAGGTCGCGTGGAAACCGGCAAGCAGCATCTGGAACCGACGCACGTCTACCGGTCCGGTCGTCAGGTCGGGCTTTTGCCGCGTCCCAAAGCCCTGTGAACGGAAGAAAAAGCCATATGTGCGACGTGCAAGTTCGCGAGAGGTCTTCGATCGGAGTTGATCGACATCATCTAATTTCTCGCGACCTTTCAGGTCGCACTCTCTGTTCTGTCCACCGGTCACAGCGCTGGAAGTCCTGTGCTTTGTGCTGGTGGACCTTCAGCCCACAAAAGGCCGACGATTGCGACATCGCCGACTGGACTGAGCCTTGCGAAGGCAGCCCCGGCCATACAGCTCAAGAATTAAGGCATCAAAACGGCATTAGTTGTTTCGCGTCACGGTCGCTCCCCGATTGAGCGGTTCCGTCAACTGAAACGAGCACGTCGCCCAGCGTGAGTCACGAGCGAGGTCAGCCATCAATTCCGTGGCGGACGGATTTCCATCGCACAGAATGCAGGTCGTCGGGCCCCACGACGTCTGGGCAACTCCGGCGAACCCGCGGCGGCGAACTTCATCGGCCAGTTCACTCATCAGGCGATGAGCAAACACGCCTCCTTGAGCCGGTTCAAAAAAACGACCAACTCCCAGGCCGAATTCATACATGGCGATTGAAGCTCGGTGGAAATCGGCTTCAATCAATCCTGGTAACCATTCCATCAATCCGATCCGACAAAGTTCCGCGGTCAACGCCTGCGGCATCGGAGGTTGCGCGGCGAATGCCGATTGTTCTTCGGTTCCTGACAGGCCTTGAGACTCCGGCGGAGCAACTAGAATTAAACGCCATTCATCGGGAACATTGACTCGAGCGACGAGCGTCCCCAGTTGTGCCTTCGCTGCTCTGCCACCATCGACGAGAAACCCGCCACTCGCAAATCCATGCAATCCAATTGCGGATCGCAGACCTCGCCCGGCACGTCGCGCCAGAGTTGCGACCGGGATATCCCGTTCTCCAGCAAGCTCGCTCAAGGCAGACGCGATGGCGAGTCCTAATTGAGTCCCTGAGCCGAGGCCTGCGTGGGACGGGATCGTATTTTCAATCGCGATGCGACAGGTCGGGAATCTTTGTTCGTGGTCATTGGTGCGTATGTGGCAAACAAATTCCGCTGCGCGTGCCGCGGACGCAGTCTCCCCGTGAAATTCATCGGTTGCTGCTGCAGATGCAGACACGACGAAACCAGGGGACGTGACCATCATTCCCACGCCGCCAAATTTGCCGCCCGTTGCTCCAGCGGCCGCCAGCGGCCCGAAATGGAGCCGGGCACCGGTTGTAATTGTTACTGATGTTCCCATGACAGAAGAATGCCGACTGAGCGTTCGATTCGCAATCCAACCGCGTGGTGACGATCGTTCCACTCGCAAAGTTTTGCGTGTCGGCCCTGACGGCTCGCAATCGAGCGATGGTCCGCTGAATTTCGTTGCGGCTCCATGAACCGGTGCCTGATGATGAGCTCAAAACAGACGGAGGACGGGCAATATGGCCCGTCCTCCGAAAGATGCTGACTTCACGCAGTTAACGGCCAGAGCCCTTTAACGGGCTGTTGCCATGTGTTCTGCCGCGAGCTTTGGTAACAACTGCTGCACGAATGCGATCGCTTCTTCCACTTGATCGGCCTGGATCAGAACCAAGTCGCCAGGGCTCATGCGACGGAGCGTCATTTCGATCGCGATCATTTCGCCGCGTGTTTCGTGGATACCGTTCGGTTGCAACCGTTTGCCCAGGGAGAGCCCCTGACGCATCAGGCTGATCACTTCGCCATCTTCACGTCCGCGTCGACACTGATCTTCGTACAGGACCATCTCATCGAACGCGTTGCCAATCAGTTCAGCTTGTCGAACGATATCTTCGTCACGTCGATCACCAGCGGCGGTGTAGACGATTAGACGACGTTCGTGCGGCATCTTGTCAAACGCGTCGCACAACGCGACCAGAGCCGCCGAATTATGGCCGTAGTCGATGACGATTGTTGAGCCGCGGAACTGAACGACGTTGAACCGGGCGGGAACCTTCTGGGGATCGTTGACGAACGTTTCCAGAGCGTGCCGGATCATTTCGAATGGAACACCCAAGGTCCACGCGGCCGCAGCCGCAGCCATTGCGTTTTCTACCTGGAATCCGATCAGGCCCCCAAAAGTCAACGGGACTGAATCCAGAATTGCGATCCGGGCTTCCCATGATCCTTCTGACGCCATGATGCAGTTGTTTTGCACGTAGACGACTTTGCCACCCTTGGCACGATGTGCCGCCAGGACAGGGTTTTCGAGTGATCGTGAGAAGTACAGAACTTTGCCTGGGCAGTACTCGGCCATAGCGACGGTCAGGGGATCATCAGCATTCAAAACTGCATAGCCAGTCGGGGAAACCGATTCGACACAGACTCGCTTGACGCGAGCCAGTTGTTCGACCGTGTCGATCCCGTTGAGACCCAGATGGTCTCCGTCGGCAATGTTGGTGACAACGGCGGCATTGCACAGGTCAAAGCCAAGACCTTCACGCAGAATCCCACCACGAGCGGTTTCCAGGACGGCAGCTTCAACAACAGGATTTGCCAGCACGGTGCGAGCACTCTTGGGGCCGCTGCAATCCCCGGTATCAATCCGTCGATCGTCGATGTAGACGCCGTCGGTACAGGTCATACCGACCTTTTTCCCAGTGCTTCGCAGGATATGGGCCATCAATCGCGTCGTCGTCGTTTTGCCGTTCGTTCCTGTGATGGCAACGATCGGAATACGCCCGTCATTTCCTTCTTCGAACATGGTCCCAACGATGGCTTCGCCGACTGGTCGACCTTTGCCATAGGAAGGCTCCAGATGCATTCGCAGGCCTGGAGCGGCGTTGATTTCGACGATCACGCCACCCTGTTGTTCCAGCGGTCGGCTGATATCCTGGCAGACGACATCGACACCAGCGATATCGAGGCCCACCATCCGAACGCCCTCCACGACACGGGCGGAAACTTCCGGGTGCACCAGATCGGTGACATCGGTTGCAGAGCCACCGGTGCTCAGATTCGCATTTCGGCGAATCAGGACGATCTGGCCAGCCGCAGGAACGGAATCAACCGTCAGACCCTGTTCGGCAAGAACGCCACAGGCGATTTCGTCGAGACGCAGCTTGCTGAGCGACGTCGCGTGATCTTCGCCGCGTCGTGGGTCCTTGTTCGCTTCGGTCACAAGATCTGAGATCGAGTGACGACCGTCACCCAGGACTTGCGGGGGTTCACGACGAGATGCCGCGACCAGTTTGTATCCAATCACCAGCAACCGGTAGTCGGAACCAGGAGCAAATCGCTCGCAAAGGATTTCGCTTCCTTCCGCACTGGCAGCCTTGAACGCGGCAATCACATTTTCGCGGGTCGTCAGGTTGACAGCAACACCGCGTCCCTGGTTTCCATCCTGAGGCTTAATGACGACGGGCAAGCCGATTTCGAGTGCTGCTTCCCAAGCGTCTTCAGCACTGGTAACCGGGCGACCTTTGGGAACGGGAACTCCGATCGCAGCGAGCAGATTCTTTGTCAGGTCTTTGTCTTGAACGATGGATTCGGCGACGGCCGACGTCTTATCCGTTTCAGCGGCCAGAATTCGGTGCTGTTTGGAACCGTATCCAAGTTGCACCAAACTGCGATCATTTAGACGGCGCGCTGGGATTCCACGAGCCCAGGCAGCACGGACGATGGAGCCAGTACTGGGGCCGAGGCGGATCTGTTGGTCCAGACTCCGAATTTCTGCGATTTTCGTTGACAGATCGTACGGCTGGTTCTCAACCATCGCCTTCAGGAAGGCCGCTGCGACATCGAGTGCCAGTCGGCCAACCGGTTCTTCGCGGTATTGAACGACAACCCGATATTCATTGGGGTTACTGGTTTCGGCAACTCGCCCGACTGTCACTGGCGACCCGGCCTGGTTCTGCAGCTCAATCCCAATACGGACAAGGAGTTCCGTCAACGCAAAGCCGGGATTTAGGTTCCAGCCAGAGGGTTCGTTGTCGTTGAGCAGCGTCGCACCGCTCAGGAAATCGGCGGCCCGCCGATGGACGGATTCCATGTCCAAAGCGGACACGTCGAGGTCGGAAACGTCCAGTACGGTCTCCAGAACGGTCGTCTGTGACCAGATATTCGGACCACGCAAAGCTCTCGTTTTGCCCAGTTCCATGATTCTCTGCTTTCGAATTCCTGAATTCCGCCCTCTGAACTGACTCCGGCAGGCTCCATTGCCGCCGTTGCTCTTGATGCTAGAGTGACTTACGTCACGCCAGCCTCATATTCCTATTGAGCACCTCAGATTTAAGGAGTCCTTCGCAAGGGGCATCCTGACATCAGGTTTCAGACCTGTTTGCTTGTCAGGATGGTTGTCAAATTAGCAATCGCCATGCCGTACTCCGTTCTCGCTCATTTTCTTTTTCAACCGGCGGTCTCGCTGCTTTCCAAAACAGTTACGCTGCCGACAATTCACCGGGCTCCAGCCCCATCAAGGCCTGAATCTTTCGGACCGTTTTCGGGATCGACGTCGACTGAACGACCAGGACTTCTCCCTTGCCCAGTCGACTCCATGCCGCGTCCACGGCCTGAGTCCAATCATTGATTTCCAAAACCTCTGTCGTCCGGGCACCAGAGCCGATTCCAGACTTCAAAAGTTGCATGATCTCGCCCGCGGGGCGAGTCGCCGCTTCATCAATTTCACAAAGGATCACTCGATCAAACGCATTACCGAGGACCGTCCCCTGGCGTTGGATGTCGACATCGCGTCGATCCTCTTCCGCCGAGTAGACGATGGACCTCTTATCTTCAGAAAAACCACTCAGTGCTTCGACAAGTGTTGACAGCGATGATAGGTTTCTGCCATCCGTCAAAATCAGAGTTTTTTCTGCCGACTGCAAAACATTGAACCGCGCCGGGTTGTCGATCAGGTTTCCTTGAAAAGCTTGCAAACCGGCTGCAATTGTTTTGGGGGCAATTCCCAGGGCCCAACCTGCTGCTGCGACCGCAAGGACGTTTTCAACCTGAAAACCGACTCGGCCGCCATGAGTGCAGGGGAGATCGACCAGGCTGATCAGGATCGTTTCCTGTTCGCCTTCGCACAGAACGACCTGTGATTGACGAGCGATCACTGTTCTGTGAGCGGCAGCCCGGTGCTTCTGAATCACCGCGTTTTCAGGGTTGGCCGAGAAAAAGGTAACGCTTCCGGCAGACAGTGGAGCCATGTCAACGACCAATGGATCATCGGCATTCAGGACCGCAGTCCCGGTTGGCAGAACGACATCCACGGGAGTTCGCTTCACCTTGAACATGTCTTCAGGCGAGTGAATATAGGCTTTGCCGAGGTGATCCGCATCGCCGATGTTTGTGACAATCGCCACGTCGCACTTGTCGAATCCCAACCCTTCACGCAGGATTCCGCCGCGAGCCACTTCAAAAACGGCCGCATCGACCAGAGGATTCAACAGAACATTGCGAGCACTGCGTGGCCCCGCACAGTCCCCGAATTCGATCAGTCGACCATTGATGCTGACACCGTCGGTGCAGGTCATTCCGACGTGATACCCGGCTGCCTGCAGGATGGTGTTGACCATCCGGGTACATGTCGTTTTGCCGTTTGTCCCCGTGACGGAAACGACGGGAATACGACCGTTGTCGGCGAGATCTGGAAACAGGTGATTGACGATGGCTTCACCGACGGGACGTGGCTTTCCTGTCGCAGGCTTCAAGTGCATCAACAGACCGGGGCCAGCGTTAACTTCAACAATGACCCCTCCCTGTTCTTCGAGCGGACGCGAAATGTCTTCAACGACGAGGTCAATTCCCGCGATATCAAGTCCAACGATCTGGGCTGCCATCACCGCATGTTCCGCCACCGACGGATGAACCTGATCGGTGATGTCGCGAGAAAGATTATCGTTTCGCCGAACGATGACTTTGACGCCGGGGGCGGGGACGGAATCCGGCTTATATCCCTGACGCTCGATTTCGATGATCGTCAATGCACCGACCAAAACCGTATCCAATGGGAATGACTCGTTGTCACCGCGACGTGGGTCCGAATTGATCTGCAGGTCAATTAATTGACGGATCGAGTGTTCACCATCGCCAACGACAGCCGCCGCATCTCCTGCGGC
>CAIWEX010001319.1 GCA_903911795.1 uncultured Schlesneria sp. | reverse complement strand
AGGGCGAGGCTCCCGCCGAGCCGCGATTGGGTATTACACTTCCTGATCCGAAGACGGTTCGGCTGGAGCCTCACCCTCCCGTTTCGGGGATCCCTCGACCGTGTTGGCATTGGTACCGATGTGATGTTCCTCAGGAGCCGATCACGAAGTCCATCGAGAATTGTTATTTCGGAGCATGTGGAAGGACGCGGCTGCCGACTTTTTCAATCTGGTGTCCGACCGATTCCAGCCCCGCTCCGACTTCGTCCATTACAAACCCTGTTCCCTCGATCAGTTTCCCAGAGATCAATCGTGAGTCCTTGGCAACCTCTGCAGTGGCTGCTCGCATGGTGGCATCGGTCCGTGCAGCGGCTCGTTCCAGATTGTTTGTTGCCGACCGCAGGAATTGACCTGATCGACGGAGTTCTCGCTTGCGCCAGGCATCCGATGCCTTTGCATACTGGTCATTCGCCAAGGCATGCAGAGCCCGGGCCGTGACCAGATCCAGATCCTCGACAGACTTCACCATCCCGGTTTCAATGCGACGGGCGGTCTGTTCCAATTCATGTTCCGAGTGAGTCAACGATCGCTTTGATCGCTCCAGTGCGTGTTCGGCAGCAACCCGGACATGCACCGCAGCTTTTCGCATTTCCGCAGCAGCCGTGCGAGTATCCATCACAAGAAATGCATCGCGAGCCCGACCCAGATGGCGGCTCGGTTCATCCGACAGCATTTCCCACTGCTCTTCCTCGATCAGCAGATATCCGGCGGGAACGTGAGGGCGACTTCCTGGAGCGGGTGTTGTCTGTGCCACAACTGTTGTGAAGGAAACCAGCGAGACCAGTGAAGCCAGGAACAGTGATGCGTGTGATCGCATAGACATGATGGTTCTCCGTAACCAGTAAAGTGAGTGGACTCGTTACCTGGTTTGGAAGCAGGTTGTATGCCAACCCTGCCAGAGATGGGTTCACCATGTCGCCCATGGAAATTTTCACAGAATGCGGCCGCCTGATGCCCTTCGTACAGATCGGAAATCGGCAAATTGTGCCGTCCGCCGACGAAAGTGAGTGGCGAAATTTCACCATCTGGTTGACATCAGTCCAGCGGTCAGTAGACACCATTCGTAAATGCTCTCCAGCAATCCAAGTACCATGACGCGATGCACTTCAGTCGCCGCTCCAATCACCTCGCGACTTAGTGCGGGTCGCACTTCCGTGTCGCGTCAAAACATGGGTTAGACGCTGCAGTTTGATGCCCGCGGGACGCCACACTTAAACGAAATGCGATCTAACCGATCCGCTTTTTCAAAATTCGGATGCATGTGCAACGCCTTTCAAAAACAAAAGGGAAGACATTGAACAGAAGGGAACGAAGGAAACGAAGAGGGAAAGGTGAAAACCTCGCCAGCAATCGTAACTTCCGTTTGCCACTTTGTTCCAATCGCTGCCTGCTATTCAACAGCAAATCCGGAGAGCAGGTGAGAATTGTACCAGTAGCTGCCGCTTCCTTTTCCCCCTTCGTTTCCTTCGTTCTCTTCTGTTCAAAACGGACTTGCATTTGGAGTCTTGGAACAGAAGTGAAGACGAGTTGGAGCGATGTTTCGGGAGCCGATGCCTTGGCCAGTTGTTGATAGCTGGTCTCCCAAATCTCCATTAACATTCAGGCAGTCCACAATGTTTTGCTCGGAACGCGCTGAGATGTGGCGGTACGACGTGATGCGAAAGCGAAAATGCCGGCACCCGAAGGTGTCGGCATTTCGTAATCGAATCGGCTATGTCTGTATCTAAACTATCTGACGTCGTTAGGGGACGGTTTTTCCGGGGGGACGCTGAACATCCCGCCACCCATACCGCCGCCACCCATTCCGCCGCCTCCCATGCCGCCCATACCACCCATACCGCCGCCCATCCCACCACCCATACCGCCGCCCATCCCGCCACCCATGCCACCGCCCATACCTCCGCCCATTCCACCACCCTGTGGTGGCTGAATCGGGATGACGAGGTCGGCGACGGGATAGACTCGGGTCGACATCTTTTCGTCGGCTTTGGTCTTGGTGGTGATCTTCATCACTTCATCTTCGATGAGGTACGTCAGACCATGGGGTTCGAGCATCAGTCGCAGAGCACTGCGCAGTGAGATCCCTGTCATTTCCAGAGTGATCATGACATCACTGCTGGCACCATCGTCCTGCAGGGCCTGCTTATCAACCCAGATTTCGATGTGGTGCAGGTCTTCCAGGTACTTCAGGGCTTCTTCGAGAGGATTCTCGTTGAAGGCGACTTCGGTCGTTTCGGTGAGGGCCTTCTGAATCCGTTTTTCATTCGGCGTACTTCGCTTCAGATCGACGGTGGCATTCTGCTTGCGGCGTTCTGACAGGGCCTTCCAGACTTCGGCCGAAGGGAATCGAATCGGTGGTTCGTCAGGGAACGGAATGTGTGACAACTCGACCTGATGCAGCATTTCCAGCAACTGGTCGGCCCGGCGTGCTCGCAACCGATAGGCACGATTGAGCTGCTGAGCGGCTTCCGAATCGAAGCGGGCTGCGGCGGATGAGGCTTCTCCCGGTCGCATGTTGATCGCCACGTCGGCGACTTCCTGAGCTTCCGGATACGCTTCGTCGCGGCCATGCTTCCCTTCGAGCATCAGGGACCGAACACGGTCAATCAGGTTTTCCAGTCGCTCTTCGTCCAGCGAGGCTTGTTCACTCAACCGGCGGAGGGCTTCATTCTGAGCCTGCTTTTCCAAGGCTCGTCGCTGCCCTTGCAGTTTCGATTCGGACTGATTCTCTTGCTGCTGGATCTCGGATTCCAGTTGCTTCTGCATCCGCTGGCGATCTTCGGGAGCGATGTCGATCGCGGATTTCACTGCACCCAACGTCTGCTTCAGCCGGCCCAGGCCTCCTTCGGGGTCGGCCGATTGCCGGGCGGCAGCGATCGCATTGCTGACTTCGTTCCGCAGCTTTTGTGTCTGCAGCACGATCATCTGACGCTGATCTTCCAGCAGGCTGGCATTCGGATTCGGTTCCACTCGGGAATCTTCTTCCGGAGCGGGCGGGGCATCGTCGGTGGTCGTCTGCGATACCTGACGCACGGGAAGTCGACCGGTGGCGTTCTTCAGGATCACGGCTGATTCATTGCTGGGATCGGCTTCTGAAGCGGCGGCCGAGATTAATCGGGCTTGTTCGACGTTGCCATTCTTCAGCGCCAGTCCGCCACGTTGTGCTAGCAGCGTGACGTTGTCCGAGAAATCAATCTGAGCTAACTGGAACAATGTCATTCCAGCGAGGGGATTGGTCAAGCCGCCACTGCTCTTAACGTGAGCCGTCATCGCTGGCAGGAAGGTGGCGCCGGGTTGTTCCAGCGGTGCTGACAGTTTCCAGGCCAGTGACTCTCCGGCGGCATCGGTCATCACGACGCGTGCCTCGGCTGGCAACGTTCCTTCGGTGACATAGATCGTTTCGCGATCCGTTCGCAATGGCAGAGCATCGCCCGGTAGCAGCGAAATCCCGGCAGGGACGACCGCGATTGCCGTGGGGAAGTAGACCGGAGCCGACAAGGCTGCCGCCAGTGTCTTGCCCTGTTCGGTCGCTCGATCACGAGCGGTTCGGCTCGCTCGGGAAATATCACGGTTCAGCTTGGCTGACTTGGTCTTCTTCGCGGCAACCTTGGGCTCTGCGCTCTCCACCTTGGATTCGCCCGCGTCAATGATCTGCGTATCCACGGCGACAAATCCGCCCGTCTGCTGAGCCAGAATCCCCAGTAACTGCATGTTCCGCTGGGATCCGACTCCAAAGCTGTGAACCGGAATCTGCTGCTGACGCAGGTCTGATACCAGCGAGCGAAGTTCTGGCACTTCGACCAGATCCGCCGTACTCATGCCGTCACCGATGTAGGTAATATCGGTTGGACGATCCGAAACGGATGCCATAGCGGTCCGCAAAACACCTTCCAGATTGGTCGCACCCAGGGGGACGCGAGACTTCAGTTGATCGACACTGTCGGCCAGTTCCTGAGAACGAACGGTGTTGAATCCGTCGTCCATGGCGTCGGCTCGCAGGTCGGCCGCAAACAGTCGGACTCGGTCTCCTTCAGGGAGTGAACTCAACAGCGAGTCCAGTACGGCTTGAGCCTGCTGACGATGCTCACCGACCTGGCTGGCGGAGGTATCAATCAGGATAATATGGTCGCGAGCCACTGTTCCCTTGGGAAGCTCCGTCGCTTTGACAACGATCGCGGAGAATGTCTGACCGTTGGTCGCCGAATGCTTCAGCACACGGGCCGGGATCGTAAACTCACCGGCTTGAACTGGAGAACCAGTCCACAGCGATGCCGCAAATGCCGGTACGACGACCAATCGCTTCACAAAGCGCGTCAACATCTCACACCTCGTTTTTTGGGAACAAATCCAGGGATCGAGCGTAAATGGGCTCACGGATCTGTTCGCGTGCAACAGGTGTGATGACGCATTCTATAGGTCACAGCGTCGCGATCGAAAGAGAATTCTGAGAATTCGGGGATCAAATCGCGATATTGGACCCCGCTTCGGCCTCGTCACATCGTCTGGACCCCCAATTGAGGTGCCAACAATGCAATTTGCCTACTGACGGAATCGTGTCTTCCAGTCCATCGACCGGTAACGGATGAGACTGATTTCTTTCCACGAAGTCAGGGAATTGAGTTCCAGACAGGAGGGGACTGCGATGGGTTACCCCTGTTGTAACGATGTTGACGGGCAGGGCAATCGGCTTTTTCAATGAAGGGTGGAGTCAATGTTACCCACATCTTTGTCCTACGGAGTCGACACCGCGGAGGAGGAGGTCTTCGAGGCTGCGCCAATGTTTGGGTGACGGGCGCGCTGATTTTCCAGAAGTCCGAAACGCACCGTCGTGAAATGTCGCAAATCGGAAAGTGAGCAGGTCAGGTGTGGGGTGCCACGATCTTGGAGTCTTCGACAAGGTCGTGCTTGATTTGGTTTGAGCTCATTTCACAACCGATCTCTTCTCGGTCTCCATGAAATTTCGCTCATCCTCAAGATCCATTGAAGACACGGTCTTGTCGCAGACTCCAAGACCGTGGCACCCATTTATTATGTTCGAAATCTCGTTTTCACCACCCTACATCCTGCCCAGCTTAAAACAGGCGTTGGACCTGTGTTGAAGGGCGAGATTCGCTGAAATGTCTTAGGAATTATCCGGCAGTTTACGGTACAATCGCGTAAGCAGCCGGAAACTGAAGGAGTCTGCGTTTCCGTCCACAGTCGCCTCTGAATCCCGCGCCGGGGTTCGTCTCGCTGCGGAAGCCTTTGCGACTTAGTCAATTTCGCCCTGACGATGAAGT
>CAIWEX010001318.1 GCA_903911795.1 uncultured Schlesneria sp. | reverse complement strand
TCTCAGTGTTCCGGGAAGTCGCGGTAGCGTCGAGGGGCGACTCGTAGTCTACGAACCCTCGATCGACGGTGAAGAACGCCTGGTTCTGTTGAGTAACGGAATGATCGGGACCATGCGTTCGGCCGAGATCAAAACGGCGACGGAACCCGGGGGGCCACCATGAGCGATCCCTCAGTACCGGCCGCTTGCCCTTCAGCAGCGGTTCCCACCGATCATGAACGTATGGCCGCGCTGTCCCGGAAGTTTCGAATCGCCTGCGGAACTGCCAGCGTCATCTTCGCCCTGATTCTGGCTGGGCCGATTGAGCAGCTCATGTTCGGCTGGATCTATTTTCCTCTGCGAACAATTCCGAGGTTCTCACCCGATTGGCCTACCGCAATCCTGGGATTGGTTTGTGTCATTGCCTTTCTCGTGATGCTCGACCGGACCATGAAATGGCTACGCGACAAGTCTGGCGGGTCCGCAGACCGCGCCCCCTGGCCATTTCGCTCGACCGTGATTCTCGGAGTCACGCTGGTCGTCCTGTTTGCTGCCGGCACGGCGATGGTAGGAGCAACTCACCAGATGATCTGGTTCATGACTGGCAAAGGAGGGACGGCCGAGGACGATGCGGCGTTTTCTCAACGCAGGCTGCCGTCACTCCTTGATGAGGTCTCCAACGCGAGAAATGCCGCTTTCACCTTAATGACACGAAGCAATTTAAAGATGATTGGACTCGCTTTTCACAATACCGAAGACGTGTTTCACGCGATCCCTCCGGGTGGAACAACGAATTCTCAGGGTGAACTGCTCCATGGATGGATCGCATTCATTGGCAATTATCATTCGTTCCAGACAAATGGCATCGATTTTCAGACCCCGTGGAATGTGCCCCCCAATGACCGACTTTACAAATGTCAGATGAACTGGTTTCTCAACCCGTCGATCCCGGGACCGGTTTTTGATAACGAAGGCTACGGACTCTGCCATTTTGCAGGTAACTCGCATGTCCTCGCTGTACAGACCGTGAATGGTGGAGATGCTCACACGCAACTGAATCAACTGAAGTCCGAGAATCGAATTCGGTCACTCAGCGACATCATCGATGGGACTTCGAATACCATCCTGGCCGGAACCGTCGCCGAGCGATTTAGACCTTGGGGCTATCCCGCCAACATCCGCGATCCTTCGATCGGCATCAATCGATCACCTGACGGCTTTGGAGGAGCTCCCGGCTGGAAAAAGGGACTTTTCCTGATGTGCGACGGCAGCGTGAGGTCGCTGAGTGAAAAGACGGACCCGCGGATCATGAAGGTACTGGCGACACCCGACGGCGGTGAAGCGATTGCAGAGACCATCACACCTTAGTGAAAATCGAATCGCTGACGGTCCCCGTACTGTCACCGAACGACGCTTCTTCGATCCCCATCGAACGCAGGATACTCAAGTAGACATTGGACATCGGTGTCCGACCTTTCCGCCAGTAGGTGCCGTGCTTCAGCCCCATGTTCGATCCCCCGGCAATCAGCGTCGGCAGGTTCGTCGGGTTGTGAGTCGTACTCGCTCCACTCCCGAACAGAACGATCGTGTTGTCCAGAACACTGGCCCCCAGATCCTGG
>CAIWEX010001317.1 GCA_903911795.1 uncultured Schlesneria sp. | reverse complement strand
GCCCCCGAAATGGAACGCGTTTGAACGGGGGCTTCCCCGCAGCGGGTGCGCCCCCGCCACCCGTCGCCACCCTACGAAAATCGTTACCCGAGTTGCGTAGCGGTCCGCCAGTTTTCAAGGACGTTACTCCAGTGTTCTAAAAGCTGCGTGGCGGCGCGATCGATACTGAATTCGGACAGTGCACGTTGACGGGCAGCAAGACTCATGGTCGCTCTGCGGTCGGCGTCCTGTAGAAGATCAATGACGGCTCGGGCCAGTAGTTCCGGATCACGCGGGGGGACGAGGCGACCGGTGACGGGATCGACCACGATCTCGGACGTTCCCCCGACATCTGTCGCCACAACCGGGACCCCACACGCGGCCGCTTCCAGCAGAACGCGGCCAAACGGTTCCTGGTTTGCCGGATGAACGACGAGTTGAATCTCATTGAGTAGCGTCGCAATATCCGCTCGGTATCCCAATCGATGCAGGCGAGGAGCGAGTCCCTGTTCATTGAACTGATCCGTAATGGATTGTTCGAACGCGATGCTTTCCGCCTTGGTTGACGAACGTTCGCCGATCAGCAAAAAATGAGCATCGGGAACGGCGCGGACAATTTCAGGTGCAGCGGCTGCCAAGGTGTCCTGTCCCTTGCGCAATCCAATCTGACCGATCGTGGCGATCAGAAGTGAATGAGCAGGCAATTGCAGTTCACGATGCAACCAGCCTTCAGAAGATCGTGGTCGAAACAGTTCCAGGTCGAGTCCGTTTCGCACGACGGCAATCCGATCGGGATCGAGACCTCGACCGGCATGGTGATCGCGAGTCGCCTGTGAGACGGCGATCAGTCGTTGATTTCGGTTGAGATCAGCCATGGCTGCTTTGCTAAGGTGCAGGATGTCGCGCAGATGCGAGGTCGTCGGAATTGCCAATTGATCTGCCAGACGTCCCGTCAGTCGTCCCATCGCCAGGCTGTTGGCGTGGAGTAGGACGGGATCTGCGAGATCGATGGCCTCGATCAAAGCGGCTTCACCATTAGCGGGCGTCCAGGGGATAACACGGATGTGACGCGACGCGAGAGATTCGGACAGTCGACCTTCGCCAGGAGCGATGGCCACAAACTCGAAGTCTGCAGTCTGAGTCCGCAGCCAGTCGAGGCATGCCAGCATTGAACGCTCACCCCCATTCAGCGTGGCGTATTCAAAGAGGAGTGCGATTCGGGCAGGCTTCGTTTTCGGTTTCATGTCGCTTATAGTATCGACCCGGATCGGAAGTTTCCGGTTCGAAAAGCGATGGTGGCCAGTGATGCGTGACGGCCCGAAATCGCGAACCTTTGGCCCAAGGGATGTGGGTTTGAGTGGCAAGAATCAGGAGACTGGGACATGATGAATTCGCGAACCGCGATCGCTGCCGGCCTGTTGCTGTCAGCAGTTTTGGGACTGACGATTAATCTTACGCAGGGAACTACTTCGATGGGCGATGAAGCCAAGGGACCAATGCTGGTCCACAATGTCTACTTCACGTTGAAGGACGGAACACCAGAAAATACTCAAAAGCTGACCGATGCCTGCTTTAAGTATCTGAAGAATCATCCGGGCGTCGTCTTCTTCGCTGCCGGGCCACTCGTTTCAGAGCTGGATCGACCGGTCAACGTCCGCGATTTCCACGTCGGTCTGCATGTGATCTTCAAATCGAAGAAGGATCACGACACGTACCAGACGGCACCTGACCACCTGAAGTTTATCGAAGAAAACAAGCCAACCTGGGACAAGGTTCGGGTCTTCGACACTTATTCGAAGAGCTGAAGTTTCGGCGCAGTCCGTTCGGCGCGAGTATCGAGCGATGTTCGGCGCGGGTCTCCCGACCCCGCCGAAACGCCCGACCGAAGGTCTCCTCAATCAATCAGCTGGTTCCTTCGCGATTCACCACGGCGTTTCTGCCGATTTTCTTGAAACGCAGAGATCGCAGAGTGAAAAACAGAATTCCACCGTTCGCAGACCGGACAATTCGGGAGGGCGAGGCTCCCGCCGAGCCGGGATCTGGTAGTGACGTCCGACCCCAAACTCGGTTCGGCCGGAGCCTCACCCTCCCGTCATGGGATGCGAAATGAATGGGTTCAGTCACTCGACCCAGCCACGCATATCAACATTTAACGTAGCAGGTACTTCTCACGATGGGCGACCCGAAACCGTCCGCACCCCCAAAACAGGGCTGGGTTGCGACGTTTGTGACTCGTTTATGCATCATCGCCTGGTGTTCTGCTGTGCTGACAGAAATCCTGCCACGCAGTATGGTTGAATCGCTGGTAATCGTCATTGGAACTCAGGCCTGCATTCTGGGTTTGCTGGCCTGTTTCATTGTCGGTCTGCGGTTCCGTCAGGGGATCTTTATACTCCTGTTCGTGACAACGTCAGTGCCGGCGGCATACTTTGCTGTCGTGTTGCGAGAGATCGCCCGCATCAAAGGTTGGCTGACGTGAGTTCTTCTCATCGCAATCGCGACAAATACGTTCACTTCGAAGACGCGCGGCCGACATCCGAAAAATGAATGTCCTGCCGATTGGGAATTATGACCCATCAGGGCGGCTCTCTCCCGGTTGATGCAAACTGTTTCCATGTCTTCACTTGCGGAACATGGCTTGTGGCGAAAAACCACAGGCTTGACCGAAGTGGCTCGCCGATCCCATAATTCCTTGTTCCCTCCGGTGCCTTCCTCCCAAAGTCCAGCCTGTCCAGCCGCTCTCTGAAAGTTCTGCCGATGCTGAAGAAAACTGAGTTGGAAGAGTTCAAGCGACACCTGCTGACTCTGCGGGCTCGCATCCGCGGAGACGTCAAACACCTGACGGACGAGGCGTTGAATCACAACGAAAGTGGTTCGGAGTCGAAATCGCCGACACACCTGGCAGAGTTGGGAACAGAAACTTACGAACAGGATTTCGCCCTGCGTCGCGTTGAAAATGAACAGGAAGTTCTCGACGAGATCGAAGAGGCGTTACACCGGATCGAAGACGAATCTTACGGGATTTGTACCGGCTGCAAGGAAGCCGGACGTGCCATCTCGAAATCCCTGATCCCTAAGGCGCGGCTACGGGTCATTCCGTACGCCAGGAATTGCGTCGAATGCGAACGGAAGCGCGAAGAGAACGCCTAGAGTCTGAAGTCGTCACAGACACCACTGGTAGTTCCACTCCCTCCCCCCCAGGAGCGAGCCCGGAGACGTCCGTACCGTCCCGCCCCCCGGCCGTTCGCCTGTTGGTGGTTGTGGTACTCGCCATTGTTGGACTGGGCTGGGACTTGTGGACGAAGCAGGAAGTCTTTGCACAGATCGGTTATCCCGGAATGGCACCGGTCTGGAAGGGTCAGATTGCTGGCGTATCCATCCGGTTTGAGTTGGCAACAACGTTCAACCATGGGGCTTTGTGGGGGATGGGCCAGGGCCAGACCTGGCTGTTTGCGTCACTCAGTTTTGTTGCCATCGCAGCAATTGCCTATTTCTTGTGGAACGGGCAGGCGATTGCATCACGCTGGCTGACTGTCGTGACAGGACTGTTGCTGGCAGGAACTCTTGGAAATCTCTTCGATCGACTCGGCTTGCATCGATATAAAGATGACAAGGGAGCGATTGTTTACGCCGTACGTGACTTTTTGGACTTCTGGTTCTTTAACGACTCGTTCCACTGGGCGACGTTCAACTGTGCAGACATTTACCTGGTGGTTGGTGCCTGCATGCTCGTGATTCACTCATTCTGGGTTCCTGCGGATGCTACGTGATATCCAAGTGAATGGCGTGCAATTTCGAGTCGCCGATGAGGGACTCGGTCCGGTCATTCTGTTCGTACACGGCTTCCCATTGAACCACTCGATGTGGCAGGCACAGATCGAAGAGTTTTCCAGAACTCATCGTGTGATTGCCCCTGATCTGCGCGGATTTGGCGGGACCGACGGAGCACTCTATTCTGTTTCCATGGAACAGTTTGCCGATGATCTTGCTGAGTTGCTGGATGCACTTGCCGTTGAAGGCCCCATTATATTCTGCGGCCTTTCGATGGGAGGATACATCGCCTGGCAGTTTGCTCAGCGACATCGAAATCGACTTTCCAAGCTGATTGTCTGCGATACTCGAGCGGCCGCCGATTCTCCCGAGGCTGCAGCGAATCGACTGAAGATGGCTGATATCGTTTTGCGCGAAGGTCCTGAACCGGTCGCCTGGGCGATGATGCCGAAACTGTTCGCACAGTGCAGTTCTGATCGCTGCCCTGCGATTATCGCCAGTGTTCGACAGATGGTGATGACGTCAAATCCTGTCGCGATTGCGGCAGCCCATCGCGGGATGGCTGTCCGTCCCGATGTGACGGGATGGCTGCCAACACTCGATCTGCCGACGCTGGTCTTGTGCGGGGAACATGATGCCATTTCGCCAGCCAGCGAAATGAAGTCATTTGCCGAGTTGATCCCCGATTCCGAATTCGCACTCATCGCCGAGGCCGGACATATGGCCCCGATGGAACAGCCGCAGGCTGTGAATGCCGTTTTGCGGCGATTCATCGAAGCGTGAAAAATCGCTCTGTCTGAATTTAGGGTGGGACCAGCGGCGCTTCGCCGCGCAGGCCCACCATCATTTCTCGACGTTTCTTTTGGTGGGCCGGCGCTCGAAGCGAGCTGGTCCCACCTTACTTTGCAGAAGTCACCAAAACGGAATGCGTTTGAACGGGGGCTTCCCCAAAGCGGGTGCGCCCGCCGCCACCCTATCGTGTTTGAAATTCATTCTCTCGCCAATTGGAATCGACAGTCCCCCTTGGAAGCGATCCGGTCGTTCGAATAGAATCCTGTTGATTGGCTTCACGGATACCTCTTCGAATTGCAATCGGATTCCCATGCTGCGAATTTCGAACTTCTTCGCGTGTTTGATCTGCTTGACTGTTTCCTCATTGGCGACGGGACAACCGGCAACAACTGTTGATCCTGAACACGCTGCCAAGCGGACCAAAGGTCTGGAACTGTTTCGTACGGACGTGCGAAAGATTCTGAAGGACAAGTGCGTTTCCTGCCACGGCGGTGATACGTCCGAAGGAAAGCTCGATCTGGCCACACAGGAAGGTCTGTTGAAGGGGGGCGAGCGAGGTCCCGCGGCGGTGATCGGACGGGGCGACAAAAGCCTGCTCACCCGCTTAATCCGGCATCAGCAGGAACCTCATATGCCCAAGGACGAGCCTAAGCTGTCTGAGCGTGAGATCTCGGCTGTTGTGAACTGGATTGATCTGGGAGCTCCTTACGATGAACCGCTGGTGGCTCGCCAGACAGTGACGTCCAAATGGACCGAGCGAAAGGTGAATCCAGATTCCAAATCGTTCTGGTCATTTCAGCCACTGAAACGAATTGCCCCGCCGACGCCGGCCGACGCTAATGGCTGGTGTCAGTCGCCGCTTGACCGGTTTATTCTCGCCAAACTGAACGAAGCGAAGCTGCATCCGAATCAATCCATTGGTAGAGCCGCGTTGATTCGTCGGGTTTATTTCGACATCACGGGCCTGCCACCTTCGGCGGCGGAAGTCAGCGCGTTTGAAAATGATCCTCGTCCGGACGCGTATGAACGAATGGTCGAGCAGTTGCTTGCCGATCCACACTATGGAGAACGCTGGGGTCGATTCTGGCTTGATCTGGCTCGATTCGCGGAAAGCCACGGGTTTGAACATGACTATGATCGCCCCTCCGCCTTTCATTACCGTGATTTCGTTGTTCAGGCTTTGAACCAGGGAATGCCCTACGATCAATTCGTACGCTGGCAGATCGCCGGGGATGAACTCGCGCCGAATGATCGCCAGGCGATGATGGCGACCGGTTATCTCGCGGCGGGAGTCCACTCGACTCAGATCACCAAGAACGAAGTGGAAAAGCATCGCTACGACGAGATGGATGACATGCTGAACACGGTCGGCACATCGATGCTGGGATTGTCGATTGGCTGTGCCCGGTGTCACGATCACAAGTTCGACCCGATTCCGCAGGCCGATTATTATCGGCTGCTTTCGACGTTCACGACGACGATCCGCAGCGAAGTGGAACTCGACTTCGACCCAGAAGGTTTCCAGCGAGCCCGGTCCGAATTCGAAAAACGACAGACACCGTTCGATCAGGCTGTTCGTGACTATGAACTGACGCAGTTGCCTGCCCGGTTTTCCGAATGGCAAGCCAAGCGGAGTGCCACGCCCGAAAAGACATCCGATTCTCCCTGGATGATCCCTGCGGGGATCCAGTTCAAGTCACACGGCGGAGCGACGTTTACTCAACAGCCCGATTCGTCGTGGCTGGCTGCAGGAACGAATCCGGCCAACGATCGTTGGACAGTCAGCTTTGAGACAGGCCTGCGCGATATTCGTTCGATCCGGTTGGAAGCCCTCGCACATCCCTCGTTAACGAATTCCGGTCCAGGCCGCGCCGGGAATGGAAACTTCGCACTGTCAGAGTTCTACGTTACCATTCGTCCAGTCGGTGGTGCGAACGAGACATCCAAGCCAGTCAAGCTGACGACCGCTCGCGCCACGTTTGAGCAAAAGGGACTGCCCGTCGCCGCTGCGATTGATGATAACACTCAATCGGCCTGGGCTGTCGACCCGGAATTCGGCAAGGATCACGCCGCTGTATTTGGCGTTGCCGAACCGTTTGGATTCGAAGCCGGAACGGTGGTAACCGTCACCCTGAAGTTCAACAACAACACTCAACATTCGATCGGGCGGCCACGCCTGTCGATCGCTCAAATGGCTGATGCTCCTGTCGTCAGCGGCGGAGCCCTCGACGAAGTACTACTGACGGTACTGTCGAAGCCGTTTGACAAGCTGACGGCTGAAGAAAAGAAGCGAGCCTTCGACTGGTATAAGCCACAAGATGAGGGCTGGCGGAAACTCGAGGAACGTCGCGCCACGCATGCCGCTCAGGCACCCAAGCCGATGCTGCAAAAGGTACTGGTGGCGACCGAAGGGTTGCCGCCGGTCAAGTTGCATACTCAGGCTGAGTCCGAGTTCCTGAAGGAAACTCATTTCCTGCGGCGCGGCGAACCGAATCAGAAGGAAGCCGTGGCGAATCAAGGGTTCCTGCAGGTCTTGATGTCCAATGCCGATGCCCCGCAGTTATTTCAAACGACACCTCCCGCAGGCTGGAGAACGTCGTTCCAGCGAGTTTCGCTGTCGAACTGGCTGCTGGACCGGGAAGCGGGTGCCGGTAATTTGCTCGCTCGGGTCATCGTCAATCGACTCTGGCAACATCATCTCGGACAGGGAATTGTCGCGACCCCGTCTGACTTCGGGACCCGTGGTGAACTGCCAACGCATCCAGAATTGCTCGATTACCTGGCGGGCGAGTTGATCCGCCATCAGTGGGATTTGAAGTCGATCCACCGCTTGATCCTGACGAGCGCCGTCTATCAACAATCGTGCGACACAGACGAACGCCGAGCCTCCATCGATCGTGAAAACCGCCTGTACTGGCATCGCCCAAGACGTCGACTGGAAGCAGAAGCGATTCGCGATGCCGTACTGGAAGTGAGTGGCCAGTTGGATGACCGCCTTTACGGGCCAGGCAGGCTGGATGAAGGGCATCGTCGTCGCAGCCTGTATTTCACTGTCAAGCGAAGCCAGTTAATGCCTTCGATGACGGTGTTTGATGCTCCCGATGGAACGACTCCCGTAGCCGACCGTCCTCAAACAACGATTGCTCCCCAGGCATTGCTGCTGATGAATAACCCACAGATTCGCGAAGCATCGCGTCAGTTTGCGATCCGACTGCAGGGAGACGCTGCCAAGTCACCGCCGGATGCTGTGCGTCTGGGTTATCTGTCGGCAGTTGGTCGCCAGCCGTCGGCCGAAGAACTGGCGGGTGCGGTGGAATTCTTGTCGCAACAGGCTGCTTCGTATTCACCGGGTGATGTGAAGTCGGGAATGAACCGGGCTCTGGTTGATTTTTGCCAGGTGTTGTTCTGCCTGAATGAATTCATCTACGCGGAGTGACCAATATGGCAACCGTGATTGAAGAAAAAGATCTCGTTGCAGCTCTGCCTGCGTCGTTCGCGACACTGGCAGAGTTTCGCCATTGGATGCATGCGACAGAATGTCCAGAAAAGGGACGCTTCACATTCGTCAACGGAGGCTTTGAGATCGATATGAGCCCCGAACGGATTTCCGGTCACAATGACATCAAGACGCGGATGACAACGGTCCTGGATACAATTTCCGAGACCGAACAACTGGGTGTCGTTTTCAGCGACGGCGTCCTGCTGGTCAACGACGATGCGGATCTGGGCTGTGAACCAGACATGATGTTCTGCAGTATTGAAACGTTACGTACCGGCAAGGCGACTCGTCGTGCCTGGAAGAGTGACGAAGCAGGGGATGTGGAACTGCATGGGACACCAGACATGGTTGCGGAAGTGATCAGCAATTCGTCAGCGCGAAAGGATACTGTCGATTTACGAAGTGCCTATTTCGCTGCGGGAATCAGAGAGTACTGGCTGATTGATGGCCGTGGTGAAGAGATCGAATTTATCTTGTTGGAACGAGGTGAAACTGAGTTCACACCGGTCGTTCCAGATGCCGACGGTTATCAGAAGTCGGCTGTTTTTGGCCGCTGTTTTCGCTTTATACGCGACGCGCATCCCGTGCTTGGACCACGTTGCAGCCTGCTGGTTCGCCCGGAGGTCACACCATGACATCCATCGGCACGACAACATCATTGACGGAAGAAGCACCAGTCTCGTTTGATACGTTGGCGGATTTTCGATCTTGGGTACATTCTGCGGACCAGGCAGAAAGGGGACGCTTCACGTACATCAACGGAGGCTTTGAGATCGATCTCAGCCCCGAACGGATTTCCGGTCACAACGAAATTAAATCGGAATTGTACGCGACGCTCGGGCTGATCGTGCGACAGCGGCAACTAGGAAAAGTCTTCCCCGACGGTGCGTTACTCGTCAACGACGATGCGAATCTGGGATGTGAACCAGACATGATGTTCTGCTCATGGGAAACACTTCGCAGTCGCCGAGTGACATTCCGCGCCTGGAAACGTGATGACGACGGGGATGTTGAGTTATTCGGGTCGCCAGATCTTGTTGTTGAGGTCATCAGTAATTCGTCCTGGCGCAAGGACACTGTGGAATTGAGACAGGCGTACTTTACCGCAGGAATCCGCGAATATTGGCTGATTGATGGTCGCAGTGATGACATCACGTTCGAGGTTCTGGTGCGCGGCGAATCAGAGTTTATTCCCGTTCCGCCGTCCGCAAATGGCTTTCGAAAACCCTCGACGTTCGGGGCCTCGTTCCGTTTATCCGCGAAGCCGACCCGATTGGCGGCTTGCAGTGTCGGCTACTGTATCAGCCAGAAATTCAACCGTAAGATATCTTTGCCTCATTGGAGTTCTTCAACATGACATTTCCAGGCCTTTTCGGAACACCGACCCCCGAGTTCGGTTCGCGCCGCAACTTTTTGAAGCAGGCGGGAAACGGGTTTGGCTCTTTGGCGCTGGCAGGGCTGCTGTCTCAGGAAGGACGGCTTTCTGCTGCGACAACATCCAGTTTGAATCCATTGGCGCCTCATCCAGGGCATTTTCCCGGCAAGGCGAAGTCCGTGATCTGGTTGTTCATGAACGGCGGGCCATCGCAGGTCGATACATGGGACTACAAACCCGAATTGGAAAAGCGGGACGGAAAGGAATTGGCGGGATTCGATCAGACGACCGGATTCTTTGCCGGCCAGGGTGGTCCGCTGATGAAGTCGCCATTCAAGTTCGCTCAGCACGGCGAATCGGGAGCATGGGTCAGCGAAATCTTCCCGCAGATGGCCAAACATGTCGACAAGATGGCCTTCGTCTATTCGTGCTGGACCGACTCCAACAACCATTCTCCTGCACTCTTCCGAATCAACACGGGTTCCGCTCGCCAGGGGAGTCCCTGTGTCGGGGCCTGGGTGACTTACGGACTGGGGAGTGAAAGCCAGAACCTGCCGTCGTTCATGGTGATGTACGACACACTCGGACGGGGAATTCCCAAGGGCCATGCTCAAAACTGGGGAGCGGGTTATCTTCCCAGTATCTTCCAGGGAACAGCGCTTAAGCCGCAGGGTGATCCGATTGAAAATTTGAATCGATCCCGCGACATGACGGAACCGCAGCAGCGTTCGCAACTCGATCTGCTCGCTCGTTTAAATCGGACGCATCTGGAACAGCATGCCGCCGAATCGGAACTCGCTGCGCGGATCGAGTCGTTCGAACTCGCTTACCGTATGCAGATGGCCGCTCCTGAAGCCCTGGATCTGAGCAAAGAATCTGCAGAGACGCAGAAGCTCTATGGCCTGGACAACCCGAAATGTACCCATTTTTCGAAGCAATGCCTGATCGCTCGGCGGATGGTAGAACGTGGTGTCCGGTTCGTGCAGATCTATTCGGGAGGTATGGAAAATGAACGAAGCTGGGATGGTCATGCAAACATTGGAGCGAACCATACCGGGTTTGCCCAGGAAACCGATCAACCCATCGCTGCGCTCCTGACAGACCTCGCCGAACGCGGCATGCTCGATGAAACCCTGGTGATCTGGGGTGGCGAGTTCGGGCGATTGCCCCTGGTTCAAAAGGGAGGAACCGGCCGCGATCACAATCCGCACGCGTTCACCTGCTGGTTTGCTGGAGGAGGAATCAAGGGTGGCACACTGTACGGCGAAACCGATGAGATTGGTCACAAGGCATTGATCGATCGCGTCAGCGTGAACGATATCCATGCCACGGTCCTGCACACGCTGGGATTGAATCACGAAAAGCTGACGTACCGCTACAATGGCCGCGATTTCCGCCTGACCGACGTTTCCGGCCGCGTTGTGAAGGAGATTTTGAAAACCTCGTAAGTGTCAGCGACGTCCATGACATCTGATATCGGTTGTCGGTGTTTGTCGGCAACCAGAATTGACGAATTTGCTATCGGATCATATACCGCGCCTGAACTGTTCGAATTCCTGACGTCGAAAGTACCTCACGTGAGTGACCCATTCCCCAGGCCGATGAATGCGGATGAAATCGAAGCGATGCTTCGAACGGCGCGGGAATACGAATCGAAGAACCGTTCCGACATCGTATCGGACGAACCGCTCGGTCCCGGTGATGTTCAGCATCTGCAGAATTCATCTCACGATGATCCCCCTTCTGCTCACGAATTCTGGCCGTACGCCTCGGCATCGGCCGAAGAAACATTGAATCAGGCTGAGCAGCATTTAGCTGCGGCCATGTCACCTGAAGGCGTTTCTGCCAGGGAATCTGTGTCACCGCCTGCCGCAGAATTCCAGGCGTTCGCTCCAACAAGCCATGCGGCGCCGCGCTCGCCACTCGGTCCCAGCGGCCTGCCGCTGTCAGTCGTTGGCGACATCGAAGTGGATGTCACGCTGGAACTCGGTGGAGCTGAACTGACGATCGAAGATCTGCTCGCTCTGCGCGAAGGCTCGGTCGTCACGCTGGATAAAGAAGCGGGTGAACCGATCGACATCCTGGCCAACGGCCGACTGATCGCGCGTGGTGAAGTGATTGTTGTCGACGACAAATTCTGTGTCCGAATCTGCGAGGTCATTGGCTCGTAGTGATTACAGGAAGCCCCGGTTGAATGTCGATCGACATTGATCACAAACGCCGTGTGGATAACCGGGGCTTCGCGAAAATCCGGGGCTTCCTTCGCAAAACCTCAGTCCAGCCCCGGCCACACTGCCGATCAATATCCGCAGGTCGCTCAACAGCCCATTCGCCGATATCACGAGCACCGCAGTATCGGATTGCTTTGTTCACCGGGTGGTTGGGGTCGACGCTTCGTCGCCTCCAGCGAATGCGGCAGCGGTTTCGATCTTGAATCGACTGTGAGAGACAAAGCTTCGACCACAGCCACCCCGCCGACCCTATCTCGCTCATTCCTGATTGAGAAAATGAATTGACGATCGTAGAATCCTCCGCGCCTCCTCGAAGACGTGCTGTCTGTTATTGTCGACATTGATATTTTTAAGAGCAAACCGTTGTGACTTGCTGACTGGCCAGTTCCCTCAAAATCAGGAAGTGGAAACGTTATGGACCGCGAAAGAGTCTTTGCTGAAATGCGGACGTTGTTGCGCGGTTCAGACGTAACGAAGGCTTTGGAGGTGCTGGAACAGTATTTGAAAGCGAATCCCAAAGATGCAGACGCCTGGTGGTTGGCTGCACAGAGCGTCGCCGGTCGGCAAAAGCAGTTGAGTTGTGTGGAACGGGTGCTGAAAATCTCGTCCGGCTATCCAGGCGCTCGTGAGCGATTGGATGGCTTGAATGACGGAAAGACGTTCGAGGTGGATCTGCAAGACATCGACAAACAGATCGGCAACCTTTGCAAGAATCCTCTTGAAGCCGAGGTCGCTGATACTATTGAACCCGATAAATTCGAAGTGGATCTTGAACAAGTGCCTGGGGAGACAAACCGGCCAAAGGCGCATCGTAAAAATCATGACGTAGCGCCTCGGTCCGCACATGGAAGGGCCGACACCCCGTCGATGGATCGGATCTGGCTGATCGCGTTGACTGTAACACAGGGGCTGCTCGTCCTGGTCATTGCAATCTTCGGAGTCATGCAGTTCCTGAGATCTTCTCACAATTCTCAGCAGGCTCAATTGGCTTCCATTGAAAAACGATTGAACGAGACGGCTGCTCAGGTTGATCAAAAATTGAATGCCGCCCAGATGGCAATCAATAATCTCGATAATAAAGTGACAGAACAAATCGCCCGGCTGGAATCCAGGGGGGAAGCCATAAGCCAGCACCAAAACAATGCTGCGACACCTCCAACCCCGAGTGCAGGCGCGCGGCCGAACCTTGCATCGCAGGGAGCGGTCAATTCCCGCAGCAACAATTCCAAGTCGACTCAACCGGCCGTCGAGAAAGCTGCCAGCGAAGATATCATCGTCAAATTGCCTCAGCCGGTCGTCGACGCCGTCCCTGTCGCCGGGGGCAAACTGATCGTGTTGAGGCTTCAGAATTCGCCTGCATTGATGCTGTTCGACCCAATTCAGCGCAAGTTGACGGGTTCCATCACATTGCCAACGGAGGATTTCGTGTTTGCCGCAGGTGGTGAGAGGGTTCTGGTGTACTTCAAGGAAAACAATCTACTGAACGTCTTCGACGTTAATACGAAGCAATCGATCAAGTCTCGTCCGAATCCGATTGGAACGACGGTCACAACGCTGACGATGGGGCATAGCCGGGGGGACATTGCACTCGTACGATACTGTGAAGGGGCTGATCCGCTGGCGCGTGCGAGTGACTATTTACTCAATGTCAATCAGCTTGAAGCATTACCCGCAGATCAGCCGGGGGACAATAACCCAAAGAAGGGGCGGATCAACTCCTTGATGAACTCTCATAACGTGAGTTTTCGTGACGTCGTCCACCGCCGAGCGAACGGCGATCTGACGATGGTCACGGAGTGGTGTACCAGTCACACCCCCGGCGGAATTGGTCTGCTTTTTCCTCAGGCTCGCGGCGACAACAAGTCGCGGTATGAGCATGAAACGGCCGGCTATCTGGCGATGGGTGATGATTATCGAGTCTACGCTCAAACAGGAGCAGTCTATACAAGTCAACTTGTATCCACAGGCAAAGTGTCAGGAACTCCTGTCCCTGGCTTGGGTGGAACGCTCTTCCTTGTTTCACAAAATGGTGTTCCAAGCATCTTTCAGTCGGGAACCACAAGACCGCTGGCTCCGTTGAGTCCACTGAAGGATTGCAATCAACAAATGGATCCCTGGGGTCGCACTCCATTTGATGCGGACCGTCGCATCGTTTTCGCACCCTCTCTTGGTTACCTGCTCTATTTCCCGATTTCCAATAGCGAAGCGATCGTCCGTCCATTCAATCTCGAAGGCGTTTTAAAAAATTCGGGCGTTGATTACCTGGTTGTGACATCTGATCCCGCTCGCATCGTGACACCGGGCAAGACTTGGTCCTACCAGTTGAATGTACTCTCCAAGAAGAAGTCTGCGTTGAAGTACACGCTGCAGTCCAACCCAGACGGAATGGCAATTTCTGAGTCTGGCAAAATCACTTGGGAGGTGCCCAGTTCACTGACGACGCCACAAAAGATCATCGTGCTGGTGGAGGCATCTGGCGAATCGACGTTTCATAGCTTCGAACTGATGCCAGAGGCGTGATGCTCCACGGCCTGATCGGTCCGACTCGGGGAAATCAAACGGGTAGGGCACTTGTTCAAACGTAACGACCACTATCGCCTGACGTTAATTCCAACGGCATTGCCGGACAGATAACGATCATCGAATGGTGGCCGTTGTGGCAACCCGAACGAATCACAGGACGGCGGGATGGACGTAGTTACAGGGCTGGTGATTCGGTAGAATTTCGGCTACTGAATCGTCGCGACTCATTTTTCGGATTCGACTCATCAGCCGGACCCCCAGCGTCCGGTTGTGAGTGTGGGTTCGTGGTCGTGACACTCGCGGTTTGATCAAGATTCGTAATCTGACGACGGGCTACCCATGGCAGAACAGCGGCAATCTGCGAACTTTGCAAACCGTGCGTTACATCCGCGATCGCGTCGAGAATTCCTGCGCGCGGGTGTTTTGGGGCTGGGGGGATTGAGCCTGTCCGATCTGCTTGCTGCGCGCACGCGTGCCGGAAACTCGCCTGCCAGTCCGTCGCTGATCCTGTTCTGGATGTGGGGTGGGCCGAGTCAACTGGAGACCTTTGATCCCAAACCTTTGGCGCCGATTGACTATCGCGGTCCCTTCCAGGCGATTCCGACTGCCACTCCTGGAATCGAAATCTGCGAACTGTTTCCGCAACTCGCCCAGCGAATGAATCGATTGGCGATCGTGCGATCCCTCCATCACGAAATGTCGTCGCACAACGACGGCAGTATCGAACTGCTCACGGGTAAGACGCCACTCGTGGCCGATCCGACCTCGACTGCGAAGTCTGATCATCCGGATCTGGGAATGGTTGTCAGTCGATTACGCGGGGTACGGGGGGATGGACTGCCACAGTATGTCGGCATTCCGACTCAACCGTTCATGACGCAACCCGCCTACCTGGGGCTCAGCCATAAAGCGTTTGTGACAGGCGATCCTTCGGTCGAAAAATTCGCAGTACCAAATCTTTCGCTGGCCGCAGGGACAGACGGGACACGCCTGGATGAACGGCGAGTCCTCGTTCAGCAATTCGATCGCTTTCGACAGAATCTGGACCAGAACGGTTCGCTGGAGGGGATGGACCAGTTTCGTTCCGCGGCGTTCTCGATGCTGACGAGTCCTGCGGTGCGAGACGCCTTTGATCTGAACCAGGAAAGTACAGAATCACGAGACCGCTATGGTCGCCATCTGTGGGGACAAAGCTGTCTGCTGGCGCGGCGATTGGCGGAAGCGGGGGCTGGAGTGGTCACGATTGATGCTCTCGCTCCCAAACCGGGGATGCCGCTTTATTTCAGTTGGGATGATCACGCCAACGCGCAGCCGGGCTGGGATCTGACGACCGGAATGAAGTTGCGAGCCCAGTACATGGACCCGGCGATTTCTGCCTTGGTCGATGACATTCATGCGCGCGGTCTGGATCGCCAGATCATGGTCGTCGCTGTGGGTGAATTCGGGCGGACTCCCAAGCTGTCGCAGGCCAATGGCTGCATTGGACGAGATCACTGGCCTTCGGCGATGTCGGCCCTGATCGCCGGGGGTGGCGTTCGTGGTGGACAGGTGATTGGCGCCACAACATCCAAGGCAGAATATCCGACGGAACGCCCCTTGAAACCACAAGATCTGCTGGCGACCGTCTATCGCCATCTTCAAATTGACCCCAATCATGCCTTTTCGGATTTTGCTGGTCGGCCCATTTCAATCCTGACGAGTGGTACGCCGATCCGTGAACTGACCTGACGACTTGAGCACGATATCGCTGGGATGCCATCGCTGGCATATCAACACCCGTCTTTTGGAGTCGAACCGTTGGTTCGTTTCGCGGTCCGCCACGTTTCCCAATGGTACTCTGATGCGAGTGAGTTCCTGCACACTCCCGTCGATGTTCGTACCGTGGCAACTGTGCGCATTGGCTATGCCGTACTCTTGCTGATCAACGTCCTCTGCTGGTGGCCTGATCTCGATCGGTGGTTTTCGGACGAAGGGGTTCTGACGCTGGCGAGTTCCCGCCAGCTGATCGATGTCAAATGTCTGTCACTGTTTCAGATTCTCCCAACGGATGGCGTCACGTTGCGAGTCGTGTATGGACTGTTTCTCTGCCAGATCATCGCATTACTTGTGGGATGGAAATCACGACTTCATGCCGTCTGCTGTTTTGTCTGGCTGGTCTCGTTTCAGCATCGGAATATCCTCATCTTCGATGGTGAAGATACGCTCTTTCGCATCATCGGCTTCCTGCTGATCTTCATGCCGCTGGGAAGCACATGGTCCGTGGATTCCCGGTTGGGATCTCGACCTGTGTCGCAGGATCAGCCGATTCTTGTTGATGGCTGGTCGCTGCGTCTGCTGCAGATTGAGATGGCGATGATCTACTTCTCGGCCGCATGGAGCAAGCTGCTGGGGGCTCCCTGGCGCGATGGAACGGCGCTCTATTACGTCAGTCGACTGGATGAATACTGGGGCCGATTTCCGATTCCATCGGGTCTGCTTGAATCACCGTGGATCGTTCATAGTCTGACCTGGTCAACGATGGCCGTGGAATTTATCGTTCCCGTTTTGATTTGGTTCAGGCCTACGCGCCGTATCGCGTTGGGAATCGTGCTCGTATTCCACCTGGCCTGTGAGTATGCGATGTATCTGTTCCTGTTTCACTGGATCATGCTGACGGGCTGGATGTCGTTTCTGGAGTCAGATGATTTTCAATGGCTTGCCCGTATGTTGAAGCTCAAGCCGAACAACAGGCTCTGAACATGACCCGCACATGGGTTGCGGCCCAAAGGGTCAGTAGCTCACCCAGCCAGGGCTCTTCGGCCCTGGAATCGATCCCACCAAAATCTTCATGAGGCCTGAAGGGCCGGTCGTTCCTTTTGACGAGTCAAAAGACCAGAGGAATGTTCGGCCCTTCAGGCCTCAGATCCTGTTATTACATCGATTTCCAGGGCCGTAGGGCCCTGGCTGGGTGATCTGCTGGCCCACTTGGGCCGTAAGACCCACGGTTTGAACCAGACGCTAGCGCGTTCCGGCTGATGGGTCAAACACTATGTGGCGCGGGTCTCAAAATCGTCGCCAGTCTCCGCCGAAACAAAAGTAACTGCGTTAATCGTTTGCCCCTGTCGGTGAATCCCGATAGTCGAGCGGCGGTTTCTGGCCGGGCAGCAGCAGGGGATCGTACTTTCGGCCACCCATGCGGCGGGCGTGTTCAGCCTTGGCTGCGGCCAGAGTCTGTGGTTGTTGGAATAGGTCCCAGGCACTCGCAGCCATCGTTCGGGCGGCGAGTTGCATCCCTTTGCGACCGATCGAGGTTCCTCCTGCGGCGACCGCCTGCCAGGAATGGGCACTCGTTCCGGGGACGTAACATGCCGTTGTGAATCCGGCGGTGGGAACGACCCAGGAAACATCACCTACATCGGTCGAGCCCTTGCCGACGTCACCGCTGGTATCGAACACCTGTGCGAGTGACTCAAGCGGCAATGGTTTACTGAGTGTGGAATGGATGCGTGCGGCGAATTGAGTTTCTTCGGCGGTGTACTTCAGATCGTTCAATTGTCGCAGATTCGACATCGTCACCTGGGATAAGGTGTCGTTCGGCAGAATCTCCATGGTGCCCCCCAGATACATCTCTTCCAGCTTCGTTTCCGTGGCAATGGCAGCTCCTTGTGCACACTTCAGCAGGCGCGGATACAGTTCTTTGACGACTTCTGCCTTGGGGTGCCTGATGTAGAAAAAGACTTCTGCGAAATCCGGCACCACATTCGGCGCTCCCCCACCTGCAGTGATGACGTGATGGATACGAGTGAAGTCGGGAGTATGTTCCCGCATCAGTTCCGCAGCATGACAGGTCAGTTCGACAGCATCCAGAGCCGATCGTCCCTGATCTGGGGAACCTGCCGCATGGGCGCTCTTTCCGCGGAATCGAAACTTGACTGCGACTCGAGACAGACACGAGCCATCACCGGCGCTGGTTCGCCCCGACGGATGCCAATGCAGTGCGGCGTCGCAGTCGTTAAACAAGCCGGCTCGTACCATGAATGTTTTACCACTGCCACCTTCCTCGGCCGGGCAGCCATAAAATCGGACTGTCCCGCGAATCTGTCCCGATTTGATCTGTTCGGCCAATGCAATGGCGGCGGACATGGAGGCTGCTCCGAACACATGGTGACCGCAGGCGTGACCGTAGGTGGCTCCGGCGCGTGGCAGTTGCTCGGGGACCGCCTGTTGAGACAATCCGGGCAGAGCATCGTATTCCCCCATAATGCCGATCACGGGCTTTCCCTCACCGAATGTGGCGGTAAACGCCGTGGGGATATCAGCGACTCCTCGCTTTACGACAAAACCTGCTTGCTCAAGCCGGTCTGACAACAGCTTGGCGGATTGAATCTCCTGATAGCCCGGTTCTGCGAAGTTCCAGATCTGCAGAGCAATCTTCCATGTTTCGTCGGCACGGCGTTCGACACTTTCACCCAACCCTACTTTCTGAGCTGTCGCTATTGCCGGACAACTGATGAGGAGCAGGGCGACACAGAAGAAACGGATGATCGAGTTCATTTCGGTTTCCAGGATTGCCGGCGGTGATCAGGTTGAGGTCATGTTTCGCGTGGAAGCGATTCTGGTTGAGAATTGCGACGACGCGAAAAGGTATTGGCGAACGATGGAACATATCAAACACCCGTCATCACGTCATGGCCTGGCCATGGAAACCGTGATCGGCGCTGGTCTCCCGACCCCGCCGAAACGTACGACCGAAGGTCTCCTCTTCTCGCTGATTGCGTTTCATTACGGTTAAGAGGATCAGCCACTGATGGGTTAAAAACTGTTAGGCTTTTTTACCACGAAGGTCACGAAGAGAAAGAAGAATGAAGTACGTTTCCAACCGTCCGTAAACCTCCAAGGAGCAACCCGTCGCGCATTTGGAAAGCTCTTCGTATTCAAACTTCGTGCTCTTCGCGTCCTTCGTGGTGAATCTTAAACGCACTTCAGCACAGGATTTCCCTTGTTTTTGCGGCATTTCCCAGCCCTTGAAAGACGTTGATAGCAGTAGTCAGGAGACGTCAGGAGACCCGCGCCGAACAGAGTCTGGCTTCATTAATTGAGGAGACCATTTTG
>CAIWEX010001316.1 GCA_903911795.1 uncultured Schlesneria sp. | reverse complement strand
CAATTCTCGCGACACTTGGATTTCTACGCGAATCGTCTCTGGAATGCTATCACCGCCATCAATGTCCCGATCGTCGCGAAATGACGTTGCTCCGGTTGCGTCGATTTTCTCGCAGAACGTCGTTGCAATCCACTTATCCGCCTTCGCATGGCTCACGAAGACTTGATACGCCGGATTGCTACGTACGCCCCTCCCAGCCTTTTTCTTTTTCGTCGACTTAGTTTCCGGCTTTACCATCAGATTGGCTCATGTGTCCTGCATCTACTCTTCAAAGCCGGAAAATTCCGAAAATGTGAGTAACAGATATCGTGCAGAATCTAACCTTTGAGGATACGCGTCGGTTCTGTGAATACGTCAGAAGTTTGGGCTGAATTTCCCCGGCACCTCCAATTTTGATCGGGCCGTACAGCAGCCCCCTTTACGCCCCTAAATTCTGGGCAAATGCGTGCAATGAGTCAATAATTTTCCCACGGAAAAACACAAAAATGGGATGGGGACAGTTCTCGCCACATTCTATTTCGGACCGCAAAACAAGAAAAACGCTCGACTACTTGATCAATTGATCAAGGAGCTAGAAGGGTCTTAGGAAAGCGAGACCAAACAGGCCTGGTTCTGCATGCTCTTCATTGTGCATCAGACCGCAAGTCCCTTTTCGACTCGAATTCGTCGAACCTCATTCAAGACCTGCTCGACAATCTCTCCGTTCCGTTCCAAGGCCAGGAATTCCAGGTAGTTGACCGCTACGTTGATCAGAAGTGCGGTGATCGCGCAGATCAAGTGCAACGTGGATGGAGCTAGCCCCAGCCAACCTGTCGACTGCATCGGGGATGCCGGATCCGCCGCCGCTCCCAAGGCGCCCGTGAAGAGCAGCAGCAGAAACGCTCCGACCATGGCGGGGATCGTGCGGTACTTAATCTGCTGGTTTCGTTGATAGAAACTGGCAGGCAGGCGATACGCGTTGGAAGTCTCTTCGATCCAGCGGCCGGTCCCCATGAAATAGGTCAGCACGATCGCATGAACCAGAGTGGCAAAACATAAGGCCGAAAGCGCCGTCAGAAAGTGATACTGCACCCCGGCCTGTACTGCTTTTGTCGCAACTTTCGGATCATCGATGGATAGTCCCAAGGCGAGCGTAATTACCAACGTTACCGTACTCAGCAGCGCCAACGGCAAAAAGATTCGAACCACCAGCTTCTCCAGGAATTCTACTTCACAGGACGTTTGTCTTCCGCAAATCGGAACGGTTTTCCATCGACAAAGTCCGTGCTCAGGATCGTCGGGCACCAGTTCTTTTCCACATGCCCGATCACCAGATCGGTTCCGTCAAAATGATTGACGAACGGTTTCATCTTCGAATTGTACATGGTGTCTGTCATGTCCCGTACCAGAACCACAGACTTTTTCTGGGCAATCAACTGTCGGATCGCGAACGGTCGACCCAGGACACACATATTCAGATGAACACCCATGATGATGACGTGCTCGATCCCTCGGTCTGCGAGCAGATTGAATGTTTCCTGCCCGTTATCGGTGATGGCGTCTTCCTCCCCGATGTCGAGCGTCTTGATCTGACGAGTCCAGGGTGGCTCGATCTTACACTTGATCTCGCAATCGCATCCCATGTCGGTGTCGTCAATCGGGAGTTCCGATTCACGTTTGGGATCGGGATAGCACCAGGCCGTTCCCCAACGTTCGACAGTGGCCAGCGGAGCCGGTGTTTTGACGAATTTGGCCGCCTGAGCTCGTTTGCGTTGCGGAGTATCTTTGTAAAAATCGACGGTTGTACTGGGGGCATGAATGATAAACACGCCCCGCTCGCGAGCGGCAGCGATCACCTTGTTCATCGGCACCGCCAGTTCTTCGACGCGCCGGGCCGCACCTTTGCACCAGTGGTTGTCCCACATATCGCAAATCACGAGTGCTGTCTTTCGGGGTTCCCATAACATTTCCCGATTTTCAACGACATCTGTGGTCGATCCATCGGCCTGCTTCACGACTTTGTGCGTGCGAGCGTGTAAATGCAAAGGCTTACCTGCTTGCTCCACGGCTTTATCTCCAGCAGTGACACTCTTGGTCGAGTTCATCCAGACCCCGCATGCGGCCGCAAACAACAGTCCGCCGACAACCCACCAGCGTCTCATGGAATGTTTCCCAGTAAATGTGATTGAAATCCAACCTCATCAAAAATCCTGGCGATCGGCCACAGATCAGTTACCTTTCAACTGCGGCTGCAGGGTATGAAACCGCGAATCCGCTCGACCTGTCAAGGAAGACAAGTCTCTTATTCTCAAGCTTGGTACTCTGGCTTCCACGATTCGACTATCGGCATTTGCTTTGAGTTCAAACTGGTTTTGACCGCCAGAGGATTGACTCGATATACTCCACATGAGGTTGCCACCGGATGCAATCCTGTCATTGATTTTCCAGCGAGAGTATTGCGACATGACCAATCCAGACGTGGATCGCTTTTGCCAGCAAGGGCGTGCGCTGATGAAAAGTCGTGAATACGACGGAGCCAGCGATGCATTTGCTGATGCTGTCGCTCTTGATGCGGACTGTTGTGAGGCGCACGAAGGATTGGCGACATGTGCCTTTGCAAGCGGTGATTATCCGGCAGCAATCGATCAGTTCTTGAAGTTGACATTGCTGCAACCGATGGAGAGCCGGTACTACACCAATCTCGGGGCAATTCACAACCGGATTGGCGACTACATGAAAGCGTGCGAATACCTGAGAAAAGCGATTCAGCGCAACAAGAAATGTGCAGAATCGTTTTACAATCTTGGAATCGCTCAGCGAAAGCTGAAACAGAACACAATGGCCGTCTCCGCGTACAAGGAAGCACTCAAGATCGACCCCATGATGGTTGAGGCCTACCAGAATCTGGGAAACGTCTATGTCGACATGGGGAATATGCAGATGGCCATTACCAACTTCAAAAAGGCACTGGAAATCAGGCCAGAATTTGAGAAGGCACGTGCAGGACTGGAAAAGGCGGAACAGCAACACGAGATTGCCAAGGGGCGGAACACTCAATTTGGCCGCCTGAATGCGATCGAATCGACTGTCAGCAACGTGACCGTCGGCGAAACTCGGGAATTGCGTGAAGACGAGCGACTCGAAGATCGAAATTGTATCAGGCAGATGTCCGAAGAAATTGAACGCCTGGCCAAAGGCTGTGTCGAACATCTTCGGATTCATCTGATTCCGGCGGTTCTCGAAGTAGAACGAGCGATGGCGACCAGCGCGGACGACAAGTTTGAACTCGTCGAGGCTGCCGACCTGATGAAGACTGCGACACATCAGTGGACCGCCTTGCGACGCACTCTCAAGAAAAAAGTCTCCGAACTGGCAGACCACGAACGATTCGTGAATCAGCCAATCGGGTGATTGAGGAAGCATGCATGATCACGATTGATCTCTCGGGAAAGACAGCAGTTGTCACGGGGGCAGGACAGGGGCTCGGTCAATGCACTGCAACGGTGTTACATGCTGCCGGTGCAAATGTTGTCATCAATTTTTTTGATGATACCTCCGGGGACAATCGTCGCCGAGCGGAAGAAGCTGCAGCAAATCTGGGTGATCGCGCAATCGCTTTAGCGGCGGATGTTCGCGAAAGTGCAGAAATTCGCCGGATGTTTGACCAGGCCGAACAACGCTTCGGCCCCGTCAACATTGTCGTGAACAACGCGGCGATCATTCGCGACAGGACTCTAAAGAAGATGACCGACGAGGAATGGCAGGATGTGATCGACACGAATCTGACAGGAGTGTTTCAGGTCTGTCGCGCCGCATCCGAACGACTCGTTGAAGGGGGCCGGATCGTCAACATGGCTTCGATTTCCGGAGTCGTGGGATTTTACGGCCAGGTGAATTACTCAGCTGCAAAAGCTGGCGTGATTGCGATCACCAAAGTCTTAAGCAAGGAACTGGCCCGCCGTCGCATCACCGTCAATGCGGTTGCTCCAGGGGTGGTCCTGACCGAAATGGGAAAGACAATCCCGGAGGAAGTTCGAGCCGGCATGATCGCCCAGATCCCTCTCGGTCGATTTGGCGAACCGGAAGAGATTTCAAACATCATCCTGTTCTTGTGCAGTGATCTTGCGAGTTATGTCACAGGACAAACGATTCACGCCAATGGGGGTTGGCTGGGATAAGCCCTGAGAACTCGAATGGTGATGAGCGAGTGGCCTGCAGGGTTGCGCGAGGCCACCGACAGATAGCAATTTCGATTCACTGCGTTTTTTGTGATCGACCTGTCTGCACTGCAGGATGGTGAATCGGTTTGCCACCGCGATTGCAAGAGCACTACTGCAGCAGTCGATCCATCGTAATCGTATCTGCATGATGACCACCGACCGTTATGCCGCAGACCTGCGTCGATCGGTTGAAAGAAACGATAACGGTCCTTGAAGTCCGCGAGTTTGTAACCATTCTGAATTCTGGCTCACGAGCCGAGAACCGCCGGATCTCCGGCAAATTGAGGAAAGTCGTCTGTTGAAGAACTCGTCAGAACCTGATGCAACTCTCGCCTTGGCAATCGCAGCCAGCAGGCAATTCCTGTCGCGGCGATTCACGCGAGGCCGTGAAGAGTTCACCACGGACCAATTGAGAGATGCGTTGGCCGAACAGAGTGCATTCGTCGATGCGGTCATTTCAAGTTTTGTCGCAGAACGGTTGATCGAAGAACAAAAAGTCGACGTGCCGCAGGGAGTCTCCGCGGGCCTGTTCGGACTCAACCCGCTGACCTATCGAATTTGTCCTTCAATCGTCGAAGAGGTCGCCACAGCCTATCTTGGGCTGACAATCGATGAGTCGCGTATGACAATTGATCGGCCAAGCGTCTGCCGCCACGTGGTGACGCTTTCGCCGATTCAATTGAAGCTCGTCATTGCCATGTGCGATGCCGGGGAAGAAGGGATCAAATTGTCGGTGGCGACGGCTCTGCGGGGAGGTGACAGAACCGGCGAACGACAATTTCGAATCGCCTTCAACAGAAGTCTTTCGATTCTCGACGTCAAACTGGACCGATTTGCCTGGCGACTCGTCGCGAAATAACAGACTCATTCAAAAAGTCGGCCACTTTTGGACTGCGACTTTCGTGTCGACCCAGTCACTCTGTAGACAGCCAGACATCCAGCATGGCACAGCGTCCAAATTGCGAGTCGCATCCACCACTGTTACAGTGACAATTCGATTCCGTTCGCTGAGCGCAACCGCGTTGAATTCCACCTGCTGAATGAGGCCACACCGAACATGCTTCGACCTTTTTTGCTTGCCGTACTGAGTCTGATTGTCAGTCAAACTTCAAACGCTGATGAACAGCGTCTGCCGCGAAGTTCGCCCGAATCACAGGGGGTTTCTTCACGGGCGATTCGCGAATTTGTCGAGACCGCGAACCAGAAGATTGACACTTTGCACAGTTTCATGCTGGTGCGGCATGGTCACGTCGTCGCCGAGGGGTGGTGGAAGCCTGAATCCCCAGACAAGCCGCATGTTCTCCATTCGCTCAGTAAGAGTTTCTGTTCAACTGCGGTTGGTCTGGCCGTCGCCGAAGGAAAGCTGAGTATCGACGATCACGTGCTGAAATTCTTTCCCGAAGAGGCTCCCGAGAAACCGTCGGACAAACTGAAACAGATGCGGGTTCGAGACTTGTTGACGATGTCGACCGGGCACGAGACAGAACCAAAATTGACTGCGGATGAATCCTGGGTGAAGTCCTTCCTCGCTCATCCGGTCCCACACAAGCCGGGGGCTCACTTTCAGTACAATACTCCCGCAACTTACATGCAGTCGGCCATTGTGCAAAAGGTCACAGGAAAAACAGTGCTGGAATACCTGAAGCCAAGACTGTTTGAGCCACTCGGAATTGAAAATCCCGAATGGATGAGCAGCCCTCAGGGGATTTCCACCGGTGGGTTTGGTTTGAAGGTCCGCACGGAAGACATCGCCAAGTTTGGGCAGCTCTATCTCCAGAAAGGAATGTGGAACGGTAAGCCATTGATCCCAGCGTCGTGGGTCGAACAGGCAACCGCAAAGCAGGTCTCCAATGGCAGTGATCCTGCACGCGACTGGGATCAGGGTTACGGATTCCAGTTCTGGCGGTGCCGCCACGGTGCGTACCGAGGAGACGGCGCGTTTGGTCAATTCTGCATTGTTCTTCCGGAACAAGATGCCGTCATTGCTATCACTGCCGACACAAAGGACATGCAAGCTGAATTGAACGTCGTCTGGGACAAACTGCTTCCCGCGTTCCACTACACATCGCTCCCTGCGAACGCTGAGGAAGAAGCGAAGCTGAAAGCCGTCCTGGCAAATCTCAATGTACCGGAAAACCACGTTCCGAATACCATCAAGCTTCCGGGTAGTCGGTAATTGGTCGGTTCCAACCGGGCACTGGATCGGTGCCGCCCCAATCGCGATCGTATTCACCGTCACGGACGAATCGGTGAAACGACGACCATTCCCAATCGCGAACTCGAGCGACGAGGTTGTGCTTGCGCGGGTTCCAGGGGACGTAATCGACGCAGCGCTGCAGGTCGTCTTCGTCGCGAACCGTGTGCTCCCAATACCGACGCTGCCCGACGTTTCTTCGGCGGCATCTCGATCACCATTCGATTCAGCGAAGCAATCTCAAAAGTCACGTTTGAGTTGTCCGACTTTCCGCACCGGAAATCAAAATCGTTCCACAACCCAGATGTTGCGGTACAGTACGCGACGTCCGAAGGCTTCAAACCAGATGGGGCCGTCGGCAGTCTCTGGGCCTTTGAAGCCGTGCGGCGTCGGACCGTTGACTTCCAGCTTGTCCACCGTCTGGTGCCCATTCAACTTCACCGAGACCACCGCCTTCGACGTTTTCTTTCCAGCATCGTCGAAACGAGGTGCCGTGAAGTCGATGTCGAGTGTCTGCCAGACCAGCGGCGGCAGGCAGGAATTCGGCACGGTGCAAGGATAGGTGAAGACACTGCCGCAGACGCGCGGTGCGTTGTTGCTTTTTGCTATCGGAAACTTCGACAACGCGTTTTTGTCGTCGAGCAACTTCGGGCGGTTCGGACTGGTCGCACCTGACAGATCGAAATCGAATCCAAAACTATCGCCGATCGCGACTTCATAGCGCGCGAGCATATAGATGCCTGCATCAGCTCGGCGCCATGGAATGTTTTGCGGTTCCCAGCCGGTCATGAATTCCACGTGCAACGTGTAATCTTTGAAGCGCCGCTTCGTGACGGTCCCAGCCAGCATATTCCCCTCGAACATCATCGGCGAGGTCATCCCTTCGATGTCCTTTCGCTCTTCGAACGCATCCATGTTGGGATTCGCACCGCCGAACAGGACGATCGCACCAGCGGGAGGCTTCAGCCCGAGGGTCTCGCTCTTGCGATCCACTCGTTTCAAGAGAGACTTTCGGTCACCGCGTTTCAGAATCAGACCGTTCTCATCAAGAACGGCGCTGGCTCCATCATCCGTCGGTGATCGGAGTTCCACGCGGTCATCGGCCAACGGCCCACTTTCCAGGAGACCGTAACGACCACCATTCCAACCGTCGCCCGGCAAGCCACCATCCAGGACCAGAGCATGGAAGGCCTTGTCGCCTCGTGCCACCACTTGAGCAGCAACCGGTTTCTCGCCCTCCTTGCCGACGTATTCCCCCTGCAACTTCAGTTCGACTCCAATCGAATGAGCATCAAACAACTTCTTCGTCGCGGCGTCTGCCGCCTGGTCCGAAGACTGCGCCGTCGCTTCTGAGGCCCATGATACGACCAGGCACAACGCAAAGCTGGTGAATTTGTTTCTCATTCAATTCCTCTGGTCTTGTTTGCACTACGGGGGCAGTATTTCCATCACTTACGAATTTGTAGCCGAGTTCATGACGAACTGGAAGTGCGTGGGGGCGAACGCATCCTTGCGAGCGACATGCCTGTGATCGTTGTTGAATGTGAACGTCACCCGGCAATTCCGCGATCTGCGGGCGCGATTCGCCGCGTGGCCCAGCCGACTATCCTCGTGAGGGGGCCTGTTATGACGGATGTTTTGTTTGTAACGGAACGTTTGGGATCTGCCTCAGCAATAATCATTTGCTTTCGGAGCCGGTCGACGTAGGTTTTCAGTGTGGTGTCCTCGGAGGATTTGCTGTGGCAAATCTAACGAGCAACGTCACGAAGTCGTCCCGTTACGACTTGCAATGATTCGCCTACAGGGTTTGTGCTCGACCATGACTTCAAAACATCAAGGACCGAATTCCGAATCGGCGGGGGCTCCCCTGCGCGATTTGAGCCAGTTGCTGGCGGAATTTGGCATCCAGTCGAGTTCGACCGCAAAAATTGACGCCGAGAAAGCAATACGTACATCGCCTCCATCGGCAGAGCGAACGTCGTCCGAACCTGCTCCAGTGATCGCTGGCAATATTACGTCCTGGCTTCCCAAACGACACGTGCCCGAAGCGGCTCGCGGTGACTCACAACTGGTGGCACTATTCGACCGCGTGGAAGCTCTGCTCGGTGCCCCGGCAGCGACATCCGAAGAGCCTTGGTTTCCGCGCGTCCCTGAGCGACTGGAAGATACCGGCCTTACTGCCAGTGACGTCGAACGACTGGTCCTGAAATACCTGTTCGCCAAAGGTGCGGCGACAGGCCGGGCTGTCTGTCAGCAGATTCGACTGTCGTTCGGGATTGTTGATCCGGTGTTACGCGGCTTGAAGTTCGATCAGTTACTCGCCTATGTCGGTACGGCCGAAATGGGAGACTACGAGTATACGATCACTGAAATGGGGCGTGAACGAGCCCGTCGCTACATTGAAGAATGCACGTACTACGGTGCAGCTCCCGTCGGTCTGCGTGACTACCTCAAAGCGATGGAAGTACAGAGCATTGGTCAGCAGCAGGTCACCGAACGCGATCTCCAGGAAGCGTTTTCAGACTTGCTGATTGGACCAGACCTGCTGGAAAGCCTGGGGCCTGCGATCAATTCGGGACGCGGGATGTTTCTGTTTGGGTCGCCGGGAAACGGCAAAACAAGTATCGCGGAACGCATTACCAAGTGCTTTGGGAGTACCATCTGGATTCCTCGTGCCCTGGGGATCGATGGCGATCTGATTCGCCTCTACGATCCTGGCATTCATGAAGAAGTCCCCGTTGAATCCAGTGAGGGACTGTTTGATCTTTCGGGGGTCGATCCTCGGTGGATTCGTATTGTTCGCCCCACGGTCATCGCCGGTGGTGAACTGACGATGGAAGAGCTGGAAGTCTGTCAGAATCATCAGACGAAAGTCTGCGAAGCACCGCTGCAACTGAAGAGTAACTGCGGAACGCTGGTCATCGACGACTTTGGACGCCAGCGGATGCCTGTCAGCGAGCTCTTGAATCGCTGGATTGTTCCACTGGAAAAGCGATACGATTTCCTGAGTCTGCCAAGTGGTAAGAAGATTCAGGTTCCGTTTGATCAGTTGATCATTTTCTCGACGAATCTCGAACCGCGCGATCTGGTGGACGGGGCGTTCCTGCGGAGAATTCCGTACAAGATCCAGGTCCCTGATCCAACGGAAGCCGAGTTCCGCGAGATCATCCGTCGACTGGCCCCGCGGATGGGATTCCAGTACGACGATGCTGCTGTCGATCATCTGATTCAAAAGCATTATCGCAGCGTCGCCAGGCCATTCCGGTCCTGTCAACCTCGTGACTTGCTGCAGCAGGTTCGCAATTATTGCACGTACAAGCAGCTAACACGTCGGATGACACCAGAATCGTTCGATTTCGCAGTGGCGAACTATTTCTCGGTTCTGTGACCGGTCAGTTCATGTCCGCGAGCAACCGCTCTGCGACCAGCAGATGTCCCTGCAGAATGGGCCGATCCTGTGGCGTGCAGGACTTCAGGCAATTCTCAAGCAAGTCGACAGCCGTTCCCGGATGATTTGATTTCAAGGCAATCAAAGCGAGATCGCGGCGTTGTTCATACGCTCCTGGATGAAGAGCTGCCAAACGGCGCTGAACGTGCCAGGCCTGATCCCATTTTTCCTGCTTGACCTGGAGCGCCTTCAGATTGTTCAACATCCGAATCACGATATCGCGTGGCCGGGCAGGTTCCAGCGAATTCTCGATTTCATCGAGGACAGTCCACTGAGCGATTGTATCCACGTACAACATTCGTCATAGCTCAGAACTTCCCCTTGATGGAAGGCATCGACGAAGAGCGGTCCTTCGACCGATTCCAGTCGGGTCAGGAAATGCATCGGGGCGGCAACACCTTCTAGTTCGACTCCGGCTCGCTGTGCCACAGCCACATAAACCAGCGACAGACTGATAGGGATTCCGATGCCAGTCTCAATCACGCGATTGATATAGCTGCTTTCTGATCGAAGGAACGCTTCCTTGTCACCATGCAAGCCGTGAGTTCCCGACAGGCATCTGGCGAGTTCACGCAGCATCGTGCGTTCATGACGAGTCCGGGTCAGATGACTGCGTACTTCGTCGGCGCGTCGCGAGATCCAATCCAGCGTATGGCTGAAATCGAGGCGCGGCTGTCCATCACGTGCCAGCTCCAGAGCTACCAGCGTCAGATCGACATCCGAGTTTCGCGTCAATAATTTGCGAAACTCCGGGTCGTTGTGAAATTCTAAATCTATCGTCATTCGTCAACCTGTTTTTCACAGACGAGAGCGCACTGGATTGTAGGCGCACATGACGGATGAGTCGAGACCAGCCACGCTGCTTTGAGACACCTAAAATGACAGACCGGACCAGCTTTCGGAAGGATCAGCCTTCAGAAAGAGGTCCGGTCGGATGTCATCTTGACGGTCGCTGTGCAGTGACCCAATTTAGTCACCCACTGACGTCGTCGATGTCAATTACTTCGTATCGGCGTAAACCTTGGTGGCTTCTTCGCGAACCACGGGTTCCTGAAGTCCGGCACCGGTCATGCGAACTCGCATGCGATGATTTCCTCCTGAACGCCCTTCACATGAACACGGTAGACAACGACTGCACCTGGAGCCACCTGATCCAGGGTCTTGAAGAGGATTTGGCGTCCTTCGACAATCGCTTCAACAGGAGCTTTCACCGTCTTCAATTCCATCTCTGGTGGCAGTTCACAAGCGATCGAAACACCTGTGGCTGCCTTTGAGCCTTCGTTCTTCACGCGGATTTCATAGGCCGTTTCAGCACCGATTTCGACAGGATCGTCGATGTCGACGAGTTCCATCGTCAGCGATGCAATCCCTTCCACATGTGTCTGAGCTTTCGCTTCGGCACGGATTCCGGAATCTGACAGGACAGAGACCGTGTGAGCAAAATCACCGAGGGCAATCGCATTCAGTTCACAGGTGACTTGAGCAGACTGACCTGGTTCCAGGCGTCCGACAAACCACTGCACCGACTTCGCAGATGCATCGTATTTGCCGTTTCGATCTGCCGATACGAATTTGAAACCATCAGCGACCGACTGTGAAATACGGATATTGTTGTTGGGAATGCTTCCATCGTTGGAAACAGTCAGAGTGTACTTGGCGTTTCGCCCTTTGTACCGCAGGGCCGGGCCGTCAACGGCAATCTTCAGGCTGGGTGCAATGATATTCAGTTGGGCCGAGGTCGTTGCTCCCGCGTCGGAATTCGAAGTCACGGCAACATTGATCGTCTGCTGTCCACCCTTAATGGCATACAGTGGGAGTCGAACGGGCTGAGTTTCCCCAGGACCGATTGAGCCAACTTCCATGATCAGACGTTCACCGGCTGACTTGTGTTCCAGGCCGTCCGAAAGTCGAGCTTCCACTTTGACGTCGTAGACGGTTCCGGTTCCTGGATTGGAAACGAGAATCGTTTGAGTCGCAGGGTCACCCAGCATGACTTCGGCAGGTCCCTTCAAGGCGACCTTCAAGAGTGGCTCTTCCACGCGGAATGAAGCCGAGGCAGCACCGGTGAAGCGAACTTGTGCGGTAGCACCGAGATCGCCACGGCGGCTGGGGATCAACTTGATGGCGATCTTGCGATCCGCGCCAGGTGCAAGTGATTCGAAGGACCAGGTCACCTTGTCACTGGAAGCGGATGGCTTTGGATCTGCCCCGGTCAGGCGAACAGTACTGGGAAACAAACCGTCGACAGCGACTTGCGATGCAGCGACGCTACCGGTGTTCTTGACGTGCAATTCAATCTGGCATTCCTGGCCAACATTGATATCCCCCTTCTTGACCCACTCAATCGTGACCTGAGGTGTCTGAGGAGCATTATCACTGGCTTTCGGTGCTACTGGTGCTGACTTGCCAGCCGACGGGGCGACAGGTGCATCAGGAGTGCCAAGTTCCGGCATTGGTGGAGCTCCGGGACGCTTTGGTCCATCGCTGCGCACCTGCTGAATCGTTTTACGTTCAGCCGACGGAGGCTGCTTATCGTAGGTTGCCTGAATGACCTTGGAATCCTGTTGGGATTCTGGTGCTGGTTTCAACCCGCGAGACGTCGGAGCAAATTTTCGAGCATCGGCTGCGGGTGGTTTGTTGGGTACTGCAGGAGCTGCCGCAACTTTTCCGGCGGATTTTGCCGCTGGAGCGGCTGTCGGAGCAGCTGTTGGGGCTTCGGGAGCAGGTTCGTCCTGTTCCCAGGGAGCGACGACCGGAGCTTTCGCTGCCGTTTCAGCACCCTTGGCCGGTTGCTCGGCACCGAATAATTCATCGTAATAATTCTTCGAAGCGGGCTTGCTCGCAGGCTTTTCTGCAACTTTTTCCGCTGGCTTTTCGGCGGGAACGGCTGCGGTGCGCGAGTACCGGCTGGGAAGCGTTCCACTGGGTGGGATTGCTCCCTGACGACTGTTTCGCAATGGAATCTCGCCCTGTCCCTGGCTCGGAGTAATTCCGTCGAAGGGGTCTGCAGCGAAAGTGGCACCGTTGTTCAGTGCCATGACTCCAGAAATTGCGAGAATCCAAGTCCCGCGTCGCATGTTCGGCTCCTTCCGCGGATGTGAAACCGCCAGACCAGTGGATTGATAACGCAACCCTTCGATGGCCCTTCGATGGTGACGTGATACGGCGAATCGTCTCGAACTTTCGAGGCTCCTCAGTCGTATCGGTCGTAACGGTTGTCCGGATTCAACCTATTCATGTGAGTTTGACGATTTTTCGTCAGAGACCGGATTTGCGGCATGTGCCGGGGCTTCCTTGCCGCCAGATGCCAGCCAATCGATCACGAAATAGAAAACGGGCGTCAGGAAAATTCCGAACGCAGTCACCCCCAGCATCCCCGAAAACACCGCCACCCCCAGCGTTCGGCGCATTTCCGCACCAGCACCGTGCGATACCAGAAGCGGAACCACACCCAGAATGAAGGCGAGCGAGGTCATGAAAATCGGGCGCAGTCGATCCTTGCTGGCTTCCACGGCCGCATCAAACCGGCTTCGTCCCATCGATTTTCGATGCCGCGCCGTTTCGACAATCAGGATGGCATTTTTTGCAGCCAATCCCACCAGCACAATGAACCCGACCTGGACGAAAATATTCAGATCGAGCTTCTGTATCCACAACCCGATCACGGCACTCAACAGACACATTGGAACGACCAGCAGCACCGCGAGCGGCATCGACCAACTCTCATATTGTGCCGCCAGGACAAGATAGACCAGCAGCACCGCACCGATGAACGCAAGGATCGCCGCGTTTCCTTCCATCAACTGCAGGTACGTCAATTCGGTCCATTCGAACGTCAGGTCTCGGGACAACTCGGTTTTGGCCAGATTCTCCATCAGGCTCACCGTCTGTCCGGAACTGACTCCCGGCAGCGACGCTCCGTTGATTGTCGCCGCCGTCCGCATGTTGTACCGGGTGATCATGACGGGACCGCCAATTTCCTTGACAGTGACCAGCGTCCCCAGTGGTACCATCTGCCCCTTCGAATTTCGAACCTTGAGTGCCTTGATGTCGTCAGGTTGGGCTCGAAACGCGGAATCAGCCTGAATGTTAACCTGCCATGTCCGGCCGAACTGGTTGAAGTCGTTCACATAGTAGCCACCGAGATAGACCTGCAGAGAGTTGAAAACGTCATTCAACGGAACCCCCATCGATTTGCATTTCGTACGATCGACGTCGATATACAGTTGCGGGGCATTTGAGCGAAAGCTGTTAAACAGACCGACCAGACCGCGTGTCGCATTTCCCTTCGCGGCAAGCGCATCTGCCTGTGCCTGCAACTCTGCGAGTTCGCCACCCGCCAGGTCTTCGACCATCAGTTTGAAGCCGCCCGCGTTGCCCAGACCATCGACGGCCGGGGCACCGAACACCACAACGTGGGCCTCCATAATGTCGGCGGCAAATGTTCGACGCAGATTGCCAGCGATGACTTCTGAATACCGTTCGTGACTTCGGCGTTTGTGAAAGTCATCCAGAATCACGAACATGGAGCCAAAGTTCGATCCGATCGCATTCAGAACAAACGACTGGCCAGGAATCCCCATTGTGTGTTTGACGCCGTCGGTCTTTTTTGCAATTTCTTCGATCCGCTGCATCACTTCCACGGTTCGCTCAAGGGACGCGGAATCGGGGAGTTGGACATTGATCAGCAGATAACCTTTATCCTGGCTGGGAATGAATCCAACCGGCGTACGCGACAGCCCGAACCACGTCAGGCCTAGCAGTCCGCCGTAAACGACGAGGACGATGACACAAAGCCGCAACGACCAGGCGACCAGTCGCCCATAGATCTGTGTCGCCAAATCAAATCCACGATTGAACCACTTGAAGAAGATCGATAGCAGCGTGTTGGCAGGCTTTGCAATAAACCACCCAACGGCGGCACCCGGCAAACCCAGTCCGATTGCAATCAGCCATTGAGCCACAGGAGAACTTCCTGCCACACTGGCACTGATCACCGTTGCCAGAAGCGAATTGCTGAGCCATCCGAGCAGTAGCATGTATCCCCACCAGGGGAGTGCTTCGTGAGCTTCGCCATGCTTCCGATTTTTGAAGATTTGCACCGCCCGCGATGGCGTCATCGTCATGGCGTTAATCGCCGAAATGATCATCGACGTGGCAATCGTCAGTGCGAACTGGCGGTAGAATTGGCCGCTGATTCCTCCCAGAAAGAGAT